>CAJBRY010000247.1 GCA_903958085.1 uncultured Geobacteraceae bacterium | reverse complement strand
CCATAAGTGGAAAATAATCCATTTAATAACCTGTTAAGGAGATTACATGTCCGACTCAATTTTTAATTCTCACAGTGTGAAAACAATTTCTGCCCGGAATCTGGCAACCATTTCCAAATCAAGACCGCAGATGGATGGAATTACCCCGCGCTGGTTTCTGAAAATACTGCCATGGGTTAATGTTCAGGGTGGAACTTACAGGGTAAATCGGCAAAAGACGCTGATACCGAATGATCAAATAATTCAATTCCATATAGAAAACGGTGAAGTAAAGCTTTTACCTCAAAACTTGCGAGCACTGTCGATGCTGAAAGATGCCAGCGATGATCTGCTCGAGTCCATGACCAGACAATTTAAAAGTGAATCTGTCGATGCCGGTGAATTGTTAATAAACGAAGGCGATCCTGGAGATAAGTTTTATATTATTGCAGAAGGCAAAGTAGAGATATTTACGACAAATAAAAATGGCAAAAAGGTTCATATTGACATAAAGGGGCAGGGAGATTATGTGGGTGAAATTGCCCTCATTGAAAACTCAACCCGACGTGCAACAGTAAAAACCATGTCAAAATGCAAATTTCTTACATTGGAACAGGAAGAGTTTCTAGGACTGTTGGAAAAAGACCAGGGAGTAAAAACTAAATTCACCGAATCAATAAAGCAGCGATATGAGATCAAAGACAGGTTGATGAAAGAATTTGGAGAAAGCCTCATTGATGTCACGGCATCGCATAGTGAAGATGCCGATATTACCGATACTATTATAGATTATGATGAGTACCCGAAAGAATATCCCCTCAGCATAATCCAGGGATCCGTAAAAATTCACAACCGTGTTCTTGATCTCTATAACAATCCTCATAATCAGTATCTGGAACAAATACGCCTTGCAGTTGAAACCTTTAAAGAGTGCCAGGAATTCAATTTAATAAATAATCCTGATTTTGGTTTGTTGCATTCGGCTCCAAGGTCTATGAGAATTCAAACAAGATCCGGTGCGCCCACACCAGACGATATGGATGAGCTGATTTCAAGAGTCTGGAAAAAGCCCTGTTTCTTTCTGGCTCATCCACGTGCCATAGCTGCATTTGAACGTGAATGTACATGGCGCGGAGTTCCACCGGTTACAACCGAATTTTTTGGTTCCCCATTTATCTGCTGGCGCGGCATACCAATCATCCCTTGTGACAAGCTCAAGATCAGCGAAAATCACACTACTAATATCATTCTTATGCGTGTCGGAGAGACAGAGCAAGGAGTAGTTGGCCTTCATCAAACCGGCTTGGAAGGGGAACACCTGCCTGGATTATCAATCAGATTTATGGGAATAGACAAGAAAGGCATCTCGAATTATCTGATGACACTGTATTACTCTGTAGCTGTATTGACTGATGATGCCCTGGGCGTGCTGGAGAATGTGGAGGTTTCAAACTATTATGAATACCCGACCAGAAAATAACATTCCCCAGGAATGGCTTGACAGCAGTTTTCTAGAACAGGTAGTAAATGCCTATTACACCGGTGAGGATTCTTTAATTGCCCCCAATGAAGAACCAGCGGTCACTGAAAAACAGAAGCCGACTCCTAATCCTCCCGAGGAATGGATTGCCCCTGTACCTGTTGAAAATACTGCGGGACGGATTGAATTAACTGACTACGCTACGCCTTCAATTCGTGATCGTTATCAATCTAATGGGCTCTATTTTTTAAGCAATGACGAACAGCCTAAAGAGTCAACTCACAAAGAGGATTCAGCAGGCACGTCAAGTTTTCCGGTTGAAACAATCAGACAGGATTTTCCTATTCTTCATCAGAAAATAAATGGAAAACCGCTTGTCTGGTTTGACAACGCCGCCACAACCCAGAAACCACAGAGAGTTATTGATGCAATAAGTCGTTTTTATGAGCAGGATAACTCAAATATTCATCGGGGAGTGCACGAACTGGCTGACAGAGCCACTAATGCTTATGAACATGGACGCCAAAAGGTTAAAGAGTTCATCGGTGCAAGAGATACCCGTGAGATAATATTCCTACGCGGGACAACGGAAGCGATCAACCTGGTAGCACAAACCTACGGCCGAAAGTACTTCAAAGAGAAAGACGAAATAGTTTTGACCATTATGGAACATCACGCAAATATTGTTCCATGGCAGATGCTTTGTCAGGAAACCGGTGCGGTGCTCCGGATTGCGCCTTGCAATGATATGGGAGAAATACTGCTCGATGAATATGCGGCTTTGTTAAATTCAAAGACTAAACTGGTTGCACTGACGCAGGTATCAAATGTTCTGGGCACCGTAAATCCGATTGAGGTGATGACGCAGATGGCTCACGGAGTCGGAGCACGTGTACTGATTGACGGAGCACAGTCGATTCCTCATGTGCCGGTTAACGTGCAGGCGATAGACTGCGATTTTTTCGTATTTTCAGGACATAAACTGTTTGCCCCCACCGGAATCGGCGTTCTTTACGGGAAAGCAGAAGTGCTGGATATGATGCCACCATGGCAGGGTGGCGGTAATATGATTCAGGATGTCTCCTTCGAAAGAACTGTATATAACGGACTCCCTCAAAAATTTGAGGCTGGAACCGGAAACATTGCTGATGTCGTAGGCTTGGGAGCCGCAATAGAATATCTTGAGCAGGTCGGTTTCCATGCTGCAATGGAATATGAGGAGACCCTTCTGGCCTACGCCATCAAATCTTTGTCAGGGATATCCGGGTTGAAGTTAATTGGAACAGCCCCCAACAAAGTCAGCGTTGTTTCGTTTGTGCTAGAAGGAATTTCCAATGAGAATCTGGGGCGGCAGCTGAATCAGGAAGGAATTGCGGTAAGAACCGGACATCATTGCGCTCAACCTATATTGCGTCGTTTCGGAGTTGAAAACTCTGTACGCCCATCGTTGGCCTTTTATAACACTTTCAAAGAAATTGACACTCTTGTAGAAGCTATTTACAAGATAAAAAAATCCGTACACTCATAAGTAAGCTCAATACACTCAGATTATCAACGGATTAATAATGAAAATCAAAGAAAAAAAATATCGAAAAACTATCCAGCTGTTTATGGCGATTCTTTTTCCGACTGTTGTTATTGGGGGCTATTTTTATCCTTATATCGGTTTTACAGT
>CAJBRY010000246.1 GCA_903958085.1 uncultured Geobacteraceae bacterium | reverse complement strand
TAGGAACCTGCATTAAAGCTATGCTTAGAGCAGCGCCGGCCTTGAATCCCAGCAAAATTGATTCGGAGATGAAATTTACAAATGAGTTGAGTCGCATAAGCCATGCAAGAAAGCACAAAACTGCAACCATGCTTGCCGTCATAGCAGCTATAGTAGCATAACTACTGACATCTCCGGCTGCCATTGTTCCCACGACACTGGCCACCATGACGGAGATTGATGCTGTAGGGCCTATTGAAAGATGACGTGAGGACGAAAACAATGCGTAGGCCATACCGCCGAATATGTAACAATAGAGACCTGCCTGGGGCGAAAGACCTGCAAGAATAGAATATGCCATAGCAACAGGCACGGCGTATGCAGCCAGTGTTATCCCGGCTATTAGGTCGAGCCAAAGCCAGGAGGCCTTATACCGTGGCAGCCAAAATGTAATAGGAACCAGTTGTGCGAGCCACTTAAAATCAATTTTCATGGCATTTGCCGTACCACCATATCAAGGTCTTAGTCAATTACAACATCTGCATTTTTTGGATAATTATATCACACAGAATCAATATTTTTACGAATATATACTGTCAAACCTTGTGGTTACTGATTCTTTTGTGTACTATCCGTTCCAACTGAATTATCTATAGGGTTGGAAATAGAGAGGGGTCTGATCAAATGTATATGTTAACGATACGTACCAGTTTTGCTGCTGCTCATAATCTGAAAAATTATCATGGGGATTGTGAAAATTTACATGGTCATAATTGGAAAGTTGATGTAGCGGTTACTGCCAGAGAGTTGGATAAGGCCGGTTTGGGGATTGATTTCAAAATTCTTAAACGTGAGGCAGGGGATGTCATTAACGAACTGGATCATAAATATTTGAATGACAATCCGGCATTCCGCGATATTTCTCCGTCATCAGAACATATTTCAAAATACCTTTTTCAACGAATTTCTGAACGCCTGAACAATGACAACATAAAAGTTGATTCAATTACCGTTTGGGAATCAGATAATGCATCAGCCCGCTACTATGAGTGATCCGATTTATATAAGTGAAATATTCTCATCAATCCAAGGCGAGGGTTTACTGGCTGGCCGCCGTCAGATATTTGTCCGTCTGATGGAATGCAATCTTGACTGCATATACTGCGATACCAAACATGATAAAACCGATTTTTGCTCAGTTGAAACTAAGCCAGGTTCGGGCATATTTACAAACCTTAAGCAACCGTTGTCTTTGCACAAAATATCAGAGATTATTAAAGATTGGCAGGTTCAACTTCCAGGATCACACCATTCAGTGAGCTTTACAGGAGGAGAGCCTTTGCTATATTCGGAAGCCCTGGGAGAATGGTTTCCCGTTATCAGAAAGATTATACCTATTCATCTTGAAACTAACGGTACTATGCACGTTGCTTTACAGGGCGTTAAAAAACATCTGGATTATGTCAGTATGGATATGAAATTACCATCTACCGCTGGCTGTACAGAACATTTGTGGGATTTGCATGAGCTTTTCATGCGTGAGGCACTTTGTTCTACCCTCTCGGTAAAGGTAGTAATTGGCGATTCAACTCCTGATAAAGAAATATTGCGAGTATGCAAAGTCATCTCAGATGTAGATGCCTCCCTGCCACTTTTTTTACAGCCATTGACGTTAAGGGATGGGAGCATAGGGGTATCTGCGGGTCACATTTTTCATCTACAGGAACTGGCATCCTCTCTTCTTCCTGATGTTCGGGTGATTCCACAAATGCACAGGATACTAGGTGCGCTTTGATCATTGAAACAATTACAACAGATTCAGGACTTTGTGTTACTATGCAGGATCAGACTAGTCATTATTTTGGCGGTTATTATCATGTCAAGGTGCGTGCTTACTGCGATATCCTTTTAATCCAGAATTATTTTGATAATGCAGTTGAATTTCTCAAGGCAGGTAATGTGCTGGGGAGTTCGGTCAGGTTTGAACGGTTACTTGAAAAAATGGCTGTTATGGAACCAGAAATTGGGTTGGTTCGAGATCAGTTGATGCAAACATTTAGAGAAACCACTTTGAAATATTTGTCCGTACCGGGTTTTGAGCGCCGGTTTGTTATAAGCGAATATAAGAGACAAACAAATA
The DNA here is from genome assembly GCA_903958085.1 of uncultured Geobacteraceae bacterium. GTDB lineage: Bacteria > Desulfobacterota > Desulfuromonadia > Geobacterales > Pseudopelobacteraceae > JACRCG01. Next base: position 6,658 of record CAJBRY010000246.1, on the reverse strand, counting down.
AAACACAAATTCGAACCTCAAGAGCGTACTTTGAAGCCGCCAACGTCTGTCATCGATAGTCTTGCTTTTGGTGGAAATGGCGTTTGCCGTATTGAGGGCAAAGTATGTTTTGTTCCATTCAGTTGTCCTGGAGATGAAGTTTATCTTCGTATAACATCCCAAAAAAAAGCATATTCTATCGCTTCAATTTCTGAATTATTAAATCCGTCTTCGCAAAGAGATATTCCTGTATGCAAAATTTTCGGCTCATGTGGTGGTTGCTGTTGGCAACATATCAGTTATCCAGTTCAACTTGAGCAAAAGAGAAATATTCTTGCGGAATCTCTCAGGAGGTCGACTCGCGTTAAGGATATTCTGATCGACAATACAGAAGCATCTCCTTTGCAGTATGGTTACAGGAGTCGGATGCAGTTTAAGGTTTCTGCACAAAAAGGTGTTCTCAAAATCGGGTTTTTTAGAAAAGGCACTCATCTTGTTGAGGATGCAGTAGAGGGATGTCCCATTGCGGTCCCAGTTATAAATCAAGTCATTAATAAATTTAGAAAATTTCTGGGATCTTATCCTGAAGTAGAGTCTATTTCTCAAATCGATATTGATGCCGGTGAAAATGGAGTGGTTGTTGTACTTCACCAGAGCGGTAAAATATCTTTGAAAAATAAAATGCAGATTATTGAAAAAGTTCCTGATTTTGGCCCCTGCTCGGGGTTATTTATCAAGTCGGATAAGAATTTACATGTGGAGAAACTATGGGGAGATTCCAGAATATCTTACAGCCTGAATAAAGTTGGAAATAGTCCCGGCAATTTTACTTTGACTTACCCTCCAACCGGATTTGCTCAGGTGAACCAAATGCAAAATAGAGCATTGTTGTCAATAGTTCATCGTCTGGGTGGTTTTAAATCCTCTGATCATCTACTGGATCTTTATTGCGGAAACGGTAATTTTTCTATTCCTCTGGCAGCAGAAGTTGCTGCGATAACCGGAATTGAGTGGAACTCGGAGTCCATTCTTGCTGCTGAACACAACATCAAGCTCAACAAGGTTGCAAATATCAAGTTTATTTGTGATGATGTATCGCTTGCTCTAGGACAATTAGCTGACGAAGGGTGCAAATTCGATGCAGTATTGCTTGACCCTCCTCGTTCAGGTGCTACTGATTCGGTGCCTAGAATTGCTCGTTTGCAGCCAAAAAAAATAATTTATGTTTCTTGTGATCCAAGTACTCTGGCGCGTGATTGTGGATTATTTTTAACGTTTGGCTATTCGTTTGTAAGATCCATACCGATTGACATGTTTCCTAATACGCATCATATTGAAAGTGTTACTTTACTAAGCAGATAGAAAGGTTGATCCGTGGGTCTATTTGGCAGTTTTTTTTCTAAGTCTCCCTCTGATATGTTGTCTAAAGGTGATAAATATATGGCTTCAGATAGTTTTTTTGACGCCAGGACATGTTATGAGGATGGACTGCATTTATGCGGAAATGACTCCTCATATGGTGATTTGAGCAAAGTCTTTAAAGGACGGATTGAGACTGCAAATCTGAAGTTGGCAGAGCGGAATATTATTGAGGCCGAGAGTGCTTATTCCAGAGGAGACATTAGCAAGGCGAAGGAACATCTTGAACTAGTAAAAACACTGACTTATGATGTTTTACTACGGGAAAAGGCGGAAAAATTGTTGCTCAAATTTTCGCACCCAGATCTTGATGATGCTGAACGGTCAGGCGTTCAGTCTTGTGGATCCTGCACCGGTTTTTCTGGTAATGATTCCGTTGAGATAGTTCCAACAGATGATTCTTTGCCACTTATGGAATACTTTGAGTTGCTTATTCAACAACTGCCCCGATCTGAGTATCTGCGTTATGCCGAATTGGGAGAGAATTTTGCATGCGCTTACGTCGCCGCCAGTAGGGATCAGCATAATGAAGCGCTCTCCGGCTTTGAAGAATGTTCTGACTCTTTGCCGCGCGATATATATTGTTATGAAAAAGGGAAGCTGTTTCACAGGCTTGGCAATGATTGTGATGCGGAGGGTTTGTTTCGTTCAGCTATTCAGTTGAATGCTTCGAATTCTCTTGCCTGGCTTTCTCTTGTTCTGATTCTGACTGAAAATAATCGTTTTGTTGATGCCTTAAATGTTATTGAATCAATGGTGTCAGAAAATATAATGCCTGAACAGGCTTTGCTGTTGCGGGGTGATATATTTGAAGCGACTGGCGACTATGAAGCCGCCATGAATCAGTATGTTGAACTTCTGCAGACATCATACGCTCGCGTCGCAGGAGAAAAACTCTACGGCGTTCTTCTTGAAATGGGACGTGAAAGTGATGCTGCTGTCATTTTTAAAAAGTACTTGAAGAAATCCTGCCATTAACGGATTTCAAAAGACTTTTATTAAGCTTTTGTATTCGATTTGTCTGTGCTGTAGTTATTTATAACGGAGGAATTTATGAATAAATCAGAACTTATTGAACAATTGGCTCTTAAAAAGAATATTCCAGTCAAGAGTGCCGAGGAAGTTGTGAATCTCATTTTTTCTTCCATGAGTGAAGCAATGGTGTTAGGTGAACGTATTGAGATTCGTGGACTGGGAAGTTTCGTTATTAAGAATTATGGGACATACACCGGGCGTAACCCTAAGACTGGAGAAGCCATAAAGGTCAGCCCAAAAAAACTTCCCTTTTTTAAGGTTGGCAAAGAGTTAAAAGAAATGGTTCTTGGTTAACCAATACATGATCTTGTACATTTTCAATATTATCAGGTCTTTTCGGTCAACCTCGTGATAAATTTTATTATCGCGATCATAGTTGTTTGTCTGATTCCTGTTTGGTCTGATGCGAGCCCTGGGCAATCCGGTTCAACCGGACTATTGAATGTTTCTTCTGCGGAAACACTTGATGCCGGTAATATTTGTGTAGGTCTTTGGTCGTGTTATGGAGATAACAGGAGTTTTTCTAGGCGTAGCTCGATGATTGTGCCGGCTACAATTACCATGGGTATTGGTACATTTTGGGAAGTTTACGGAGGATATCCAAATATTCTATTTAATGGTGATGACGATATTTCAGGCAGAGGAACTCTGGATTTAGGTACAAAATTGCGATTTTTGGGTGGTCGTTCTTCAGATTTGAAAATTGCTGTTGATTTTTTAGGTCAGCGCCACGTTTCTGAAAGTGATCATATTGATGGAGTTACCGATTTATCTGCAAAATTTGTTGCCTCATATAATAAAAAAGATTTCGGAATTCATGCATCGGCAGGTTATCTTAAGCCAGGTTCTATTGAAGGAAACAGTCTTGAGCATGAATATATCTTCGGTGTTGGTGTTGAGTATATGATCGTACCACGCTTAAAGCTCATGGGTGATCTCACTGCTGGTACTAACAGATATTATGCAGAGGATTCTGGAACACTAGAGATTCGTTCGGATTACAGTATTGAGACTTCTTTTGGTGCACAATATTTTCTTTCTCCTCACATCACTCTAAATGCCTCTCTCGGAACAGGTTTTGGTGATAATGATCCTGATATCAAATTTCTTTTTGGCTTAAGCTCCTGCCAGGGAATTGGTACATATGTGAAGCCGATTCCTGTCGTTGGCCGTCGCATTGTGGCAAAAGATAAAACTAAAGAAGCTCTGAAACCATTAAAAATAGTTCCGATTTCCAGTCTTCTTCTAAAAGCAGCAGCTCCCAAATCGGCGCCGGTAAGCAAGCTTGAAGTTGAGTTGGAGGCTGATAAGGAAGAAGTTCTAATTAAGCCATACGGCCAGATTGTCATTGCTCCGCAACAGGCATCATCAAATCTTACGTCGCCAGTAATTCCGGTAGAAATTCCACTTAAATCTCGTGATGAAGAAATTTCGTTGCAGCCTCTCAAGACTGAAGACCGCGAAGCAAGTGCGATAGACTATACACTGAATCGCATTCGTGGCATTACGCCTCTTTTCGGAGTTGATGTTAAAGGTGCTCAGGTTTCAATTCCGCCGGCTGCAGTGTTACCTGAGCGTATGGCTGTCTATAGAAAATTCCGTTTTCCCGATGTAACGTTCGATTTTGATCAATGGACACTCACAAGCAGCGGTAAGCAAATGCTTTCCGAGGTAGCGGAACAGATAAGGAAAGATAAAAAGTGGCTGTATATTAAAGTTGATGGTCATACGGACGGTATTGGTTCGTTGCCATACAATATGGACCTTTCTTTGAAGCGTGCAATAGCTGCAGCATCATATTTGATTAGTCACGAAGGAGTTGAACCTTCAAAAATATTTATCAAAGGTATGGGCAAGTCTTTGCCAATAGCTGACAACAATACTGCTGAGGGACGTAGGAAAAACAGGCGTACCGAAATCCTGTTTCTGGTTTCCAAGGAAGGGCAGTAAAATGAAGTCGGCCAGTAAATATTTTTTTGTGATAGCTCTACTATTTGTCGTACTTTTAAACACTCCTGCGCTAGCTGAGGAAATTAATCTTGACTCCTCAAAAATATTAGCAGTAGTCCCAGTCAAGAATGGCAATGTTGATCAAAGCGTATATCGTCAATTTGACAAGATTGTCCCTGAATTAAAAAAAATCTCAAAAAGCAGGATATTAAAGCTGGAGTGTCGTTATTCCGGCGAACCAAATATTGAAAAAGATGTAGAAAATGCCTACAGGCTTGCAGCTCAGATTGAAAGATATTTACGGGTGCAGCATAAGCTTGAACTTGATCTGTGGGTTGCAGTGGACATTGCTCCAAAAACAGCAAAATCTTTGCCGGTTCTTAAGATTGCATTTTTCTCAGAGGATATTAAAAAGCTTGATGCTGTGCCGGTTGTTCCACGCACAAATGAGCAGTAATGATTTGCAAAGGAGACAGTTATGAACCGTAATCTCATTATTTTGTCACTTATTGCAATACTGCTTGCCGGATGTTCTTCCTTCAAGGTTTTGCCAGAAAAGGTTCCTAATGGCCAGATCAATTCTGCTGATAATTCTCAAACAGTATCATCAAATGGTCTTGAAATAACGGTTCGATTGGATGATGCGGGAATCAATTCTTACAATCTTGAAGGCACTGTCACCACTTTTTTCATAAGTATTCGAAACGCTACGGATAGTGAAGTTGCTTTTAACGATGATTCATATCTGCTTGTCGATGAAGGTGGACTTCAATACTCGCTTCTTACTCCTGAAAATGTTCGTACGATGTTGAAAAAAGATTCATATTATCTTGTTCCATATCCATATGTAGGGTTTTATTATCTCGAGGACTACGAGAAAACAAACGCATATAATCGTTTTAATTCTGCTTTGCCATATTATTATGAGCTCTATCCCCAAGATCTTTTTACAAAGGCCTTACAGCCGACTGCAGTTATTCCGGGTATGAAAGTGGAAGGACTGACCTATTTCAAGATCGATCCTGCCGCTCATAAGCTTTTAAAACTGCTTGTCTTCCGTAAAGGGACTTCAAAATCTTCTCCCCCGGATTTCTCTTTTCCATTCAAAATTATAAAATAAATCGAATTTATGTGATATTGATGCAGACTCTTCCTCTTTTTATTTCAAGGGCGAAGTGAATTTAGATATTTACGGATGTCCGAATGAGTGATTATTCTGCCGCCATTGACTTAGGGACAAACACAGCAAGATTACTTATTGTGGACTGTTTGCCTTCAGGAATTACTCCAGTCTTGGTAGAACGTGAAATTGTGAGGCTTGGTGGTGGCTTTACTGATAAGTCTGGCCTGTCAGCAGAAGCTTGTCAGCGTGGTTTGCTATGTATGCTAAGGTTCTCAAATATTATTGCTTCTAATAAGGTGACCCGGGTAAAAGCTTGTGCAACAAGTGCTGTAAGAGACGCTGTTAATGGGCTTGAATTTGTTGAAAAAATTTACAGTGAAACTGGTATCAGGCTTAAAATTATTGATGGAGAAACTGAGGCACGTTTGACTCTTGAAGGGGTGAAGTCTGCATTGGACTCATGCCATGATTCACTTGTATTGCTTGACGTAGGTGGTGGAAGTACGGAATTTACGGTTTCGTTTCTTGGAAATCCTGTATTTATTAAAAGTATGCCTATAGGCGTTGTAAGGCTTACGGAAGGTTTTAATTCTGTAATGGACATGGTTGAACGTGTTAATTCTGTGCTTGACGACCTTGAATTGGAGCTTATGTCTGCTGGGATTCATTTTGATAAAGATTCGGCATTTGTCGGTACAGCCGGTACTGCGACAACTATTGCAGCCATTAAGCTGAAGATGGTAGATTACAACTATCGGATGGTAAATAATTTTTCGGTTAGTAGAGTTGATATTGAAGAAATATTTAGGGATCTATTGGAAATGTCTACTACTGAGCGGCTTCGGGTTAAAGGGCTGGAGAAAGGGCGAGAGGATTTGATTATTGCCGGTCTGGTAATTATTACATCTGTCATGGACAGGTTTAAATTTGATCACCTAAAGGTGAGTGATTTTGGTTTACTCGAGGGGTTGGCGCTTTCATGTGGCGACTCTGAGTAATATACCAAAATATTTTTTTGGAGCAGAGGTGCTAATAGATGCTTGATGAAAGACGTTGTGGAGTGTTGTTGCACCCAACATCCTTGCCTGGGAATGGTGGAATTGGTTCTTTTGGGAAGGATGCCCGTCGCTTTATTGATTTACTGTCTGCAAT
>CAJBRY010000245.1 GCA_903958085.1 uncultured Geobacteraceae bacterium | reverse complement strand
TGCGATACCGGCAATATCAGGGAAAATGCAGCGAACTCTGAGAGGATTGCGCGGCAGGAACAATTGCATTGGACGACAGTATTGATTTAAGCTGCGGCGCGACCTCGAAGCAGTGAGCGTTTGGGGAGTGAAGGGCTTGCTGTGGTAGCAAATGAAGCGTCCGGCGGCAAGGGGCATGTTGATTAACAGACGAACGGTTGTATGCCGACTGACGCGAAATGAAGCGGACACATGAAGCCCGGGAACGACCACCTGGAGTTGGCAGGTATTGCATAATGCACCATGATCGAGGCAGAAATGCGCTGCCGATCTACTTCTTGTACCTCAAACTCAAAATTACTCGTCAGGCGGTTGGAAGAACACCCGCTAAAATTGCACGTTCTTCTCTTCGGAAAAGCTGGATAAGCACCCGCTCAAACCTCTCGTGCCACTAACCTGGATATTTATCATAATACTGATTTATAAGAGTGTCCGCAGGTATGGTGCTGAGCGATGGATAGCAGCAGCAGCGGCAGTTTTATAAGACCACATTATGTTAACATAAACCCGTTCTCGTTCTACTGATAGCTGAGAATATTGGCTACAAAGGACTGCTGGCTTTAGCCAAAAAGCTGCAGCGAAGCTGCTGAGGGGGGTGGGTGGGACAGAATGCAGGCTTTTGGGGTTCTGGCGTTTTCGCCAGAGGACTGCTGCGATAGCAGCTGAAAACTGCAACGGAGTTGCAGAGGGAGGGGGGTGGGACTGCAGGTGTCAATTTTGCTTGTCAGCGAAACCAGGCATCCACCTGCCAGAGGCAGAAGCACAGGGCTATAACAAGCGAATGAAGGCTGGTGAACCATAGGGCAACTTCATAAGCCACCGAACATCCTATGATCGCAAATTATAGTTTCAAGGCTTATGAGGTTGCCCAGGAAAGTTGGATTACAGTTCAAAACATTCTGCGAGCAACGGGTATGAGTGAAGGAATGAAGCGGCTGAGAGAGCTGCGAAGCAGCGGCAGCAGCGAAATGACTGAACGATTACCGGTTGCGAGGTGGTGCCGCTGGTAACGTAAAACAGAATGTACTTCCTTTTCCCTCTTCACTTTCAGCCCAAATCTTACATCCATGCTTTTCAACAAAGTCTTTGCAGATTATCAGTCCCAATCCTGTGCTTGGTTCACCTTCGGTGCCTTTGCGACCGGTTTGTTCATCGAGTTTGAACAATTTGCCTATCAACTCCTTGTTCATTCCAAAACCTGTATCGCGAATGGCAACTTCAATGAAATTTCCTTTTATTTTTTTGGCCAACACAGTTATCCTTCCTCCTTTGGGTGTGAACTTTACCGCGTTGGAAATCAGATTGCGGATCATGCTTTCGACCATTTGCACATCGGCGAATACCGATAAACCTTCAGGAATATCGTAAATGATTTCGATTTCCTTTTTTTGCATTGATCCGGTGATAAACTCAATACTCCCTTTGATTTTGAGCGCCAATGGAATGGATTTGGGAGTATATGCGATTACCATCCGTTGCATCATCGACCACTCTAATAAATTCTCGAGCAAACCGTACATGTTGGTTGCCGATTTTTGCATGTTGACAACAATTTTTCTGATTTCTTCAAGGGTCATAGTATCCAGATCATCAACCATGATGCGGGTATAGCCTAGGAACACATGGAACGGGCTGCGCAGGTCGTGGGCAATGATGGAAAAGAACTTGTCTTTCTCAGCGTTCGCCTTTTGAAGTTCTTCGTTTTTAAGTTTAATTTCCAGCTCTGCCTTTTTACGGTCGGTAATATCCCTCATAATACCCTCATGATAGATTATATTTCCGTTTTCATCAAGATCATACCATCCATGGTCTTCGACCCAAATCTCAGAACCATCCTTCTTTTTCAGGCGGTAAACCCCCATTTCTTCAAGCTTTTCCTGCAATACCAGACTTTCGCGGTCGGTGGGTTCGAAATATAACTGCGTCTTTATATCAATTGACAAAAGATCCTCTTTACTCTCATAACCCAACATATTGACCATTGCCGGGTTTACATCGACAAACCTTCCTTCGTGAGTGCTTTTATACACTCCATCGGGCAACCGTTCCAACAAATTGCGGTAAAGTGCCTCGCTTTTCAGCAGTGCATCTTGAGCCTTCTTGCGTTCGGTGGTGTCTCTATTACTTACACGTCTGCCAATATATTTATTATTATTATCATAGAGCGTTCCACAGATATGATGGATATTTACAATCGCGCCATCCTTTTTCTGAATTCTAAAATCTAATTCGCCAATATCGTTTCTGTGATCGAATGAAAAAATATTATCAAAATGGCTTACGAATAAATCAACATCTTCAGGATTCACAATTTTTTGAAGCAACTCGGGATTCGAAATAAATTCATTTGGTGTGTAACCGGTGATTCTTATGCACGATGGTGACATGTAGATAATTCGCTGATTTTCATCTTGCAAATATTCCCAGTCGCATGTGTTATCTGCAACTGTTCGGAATTTCAGTTCACTTTCCCTTAGCGTTTCCTCAGCCTGCTTGCGCTCTGTGATATCAACCATGGTTACAAAACATTGTTCTCTATTATCATGGCTGAAGCCCGAAAGATGGACAAACATTGGCAAGTTGCCCGATGTTGACAGGGCTATCTCACATTCTTCTTTGACTTTACTGTCAAACAGATTCCCAAGAAAAAGATTGAAGATGGGTTTTGTATCTTCGGAAACAAAAAAGCCAAACTGACTGTTTTTTAAAAACTGACGTTCTTTGCCCAGCATTTTTGACCCGAAGAGATTTAACTCAAAAATTTCACCCTCTTTGGAAAGGGTAAAATAACCCGTTGGTGCAAAATCGTATAATTCGGTGTATTTTTCGGCAGCAACCGCTGCCTGTTTCTTTGCCTTTATGAGTTCAACATTCTGCATTTCCAGTTCTATCTGGTGAACCTCCAGCTCATGGATGAGTTTCAACATGTCGGTTTCAGAAATGGGCGAGCCTAATCCTGATGGTTTCAATTTAAGCAAC
>CAJBRY010000244.1 GCA_903958085.1 uncultured Geobacteraceae bacterium | reverse complement strand
GGGCAGCCTCAAACACCATCTACAAGATCTTCGCCAACCCCTTCTATCATGGAGTTTATGAATTTCCAAGAGGAAGCGACACCTGGCACACTGGTCGGCATACGCCGATGGTGACTAAAGCGGAATTCGATGCTGTGCAGCAGCTCTTGTCACGGTCGAAGAAGATGCCCAAGAACCGGAAGATCTTCGCCTTCACCGGACTCATTCGCTGCGGCGGCTGCGGCGGTGCCGTCACAGCGGAAGAAAAACACCAAATGATTTGTTGCAAGTGCAGGTATAAGTTCGCGTGCAGGTCGAAGGAGAACTGTCCACGCTGTAAACTTCCCATCAGCGAGATGAAGATTTCCCATCGCCTTGTTTACACCTACTACCACTGCGCTAAGTCGTATAATCCGACCTGTCGTGAACATTCAGTGACGCTCCAGGAATTGAAACGCCAGATTGCTCAAATCCTGACCGAGGTTCGCCTTCCCACCCTTTACGAGCTCTGGCTTAATCGCTCCGCCGGGAGAATGATCGGAACCCGGGACAATCTCGAATCCCTCTCCACCATCCGCAAACTATTCTCCGGCGCCACACCCGAAATCCAGCGACAAATCGCCGTGAGCATCTTCTCCGCCCTTGTCCTCAAGGACAGGAAGCTCTCCGTCTCCCTCAAAGCGCCGTTCGTATTTCTGGCCAAGAGCAAGCCGACCGGCATTCTTGACCAGGAGCCCTTTGCTCAACAATCGTTGCAGCAGCAAGTGACCTGAACGTGACGACTTATACCCCAGCGCAATCGAAAGCTCTCTGGCCGAACAGACTCGGCCGGTGTTGATGGACTGCTCGATAAGGACGCGGAGCGCTTTGACCTCCACTTCCGTGAGAAGATCTCGGAGGTGCCTGGCTTCCCTTTCCTTGGAGTCAACGGCAACCTAGCAGAGGTGCAATAGACGGGCGCCAATTTCGTGGACTTCCTCGTCAGAATGCTGGAATCCGATGTTCCGGTCGATCTTCTTCAAATATTTGAATGCCCTCGTGGAGAGAATGGGAATCATTTTTCCACTCTAGCGTGGAACTGATGGTCTGTACAGGACCCTTGATACAAGTGTTTACTTTTTGGGTGGTGTTTACTGCCCCGTTCCATTCACCGGGATAGCGAAAAGTAAACACGCGCACAAAACATGGCTGAGTAAAGCCATAGCTTTCGTGCCGTAACGACAATACACAGTATCAGAGTGCGGGTGTAAGGGACGCAAAACGAAATTGTAGGGACAAAGCTCTCCGAACGGCCGCACTCATTTACGCTCACTTCAAGAAGGAGTTTGGGTTGCCGGTTAAGCTGTGACACATGCAGTATTTGGGAGTGTGAAATCAGTTTAGAGGAGCCAGTGCAAAAAGCAAGTCTGATGACATTGATAGAAACGACAAATAGGCATGACCTACACCAGTGGATTAGCAGAGACGAAAAGGCCCGCGCAATTTCTCGCACGGGGACAACAATATAATGATGAAAAAGTAAGATCGTCAAACCAGCCTCGAATATTAGAGGCAATATCTAGCAGTTCAGAACTGCCAGTCCACATCCTGAAAATCAACACTACGTTCCCGATTCTCAACAGATTCCTCCTGCGAGGATTCTGAAAGACATCGGAAGCCTGGAGTCTCGTTCACCTGGGGAATCTTAATGTTAACTGATGGTAATTTACCTGCCGAAGTAATGCTCACACAAATTGATACTGTGAGCATTGAGTTAGGACTACTGTGTGGTGGTGTCTTCATAAACTCCCTTTCAAAAACACTGAAACTTCTCAAAGATCGCCCTTGTTCCCTATGCTTAATTTTAGTTCCCAAATACTACTAGGTCAACAATATATTTGAATGATGCCTCGCCCAAATCAAAAGGGCCGACGTCTACACCACCACAGTAAAAGACGCCGACCCCGCGCTTGTCCCTAAGAACAAGCACAATACGTGCCGAAGAGCTGGATAACTGGTCCTTATATTACACGCTTTACCTATAGCGTCAAGTAGCTATTGCACCCGCCGCACCAAAGGATTCCCTATTCTAGATCAAATAACGGCTGACACTTCTCAAATTCAAGTACTTCGAAGTTTCGCATTAAGATGGTACGGTTAGTTGTGAAAGATAGTCCCTTGTTTGGCTGAGCCTCGAAACCTAGATAGACACAGCTCACCTTTCGGCGACGCACTTCTTGGATCGCCGGCTGCAGATCAGAATCAGAACTGGCAAGAATGATCTCCTTGATCTTGTTGTCACAGGACAAGACGACGAGTGTGCTTAATTGCGACTCCAGGAAACCTCCGGACACGTTTCCTC
>CAJBRY010000243.1 GCA_903958085.1 uncultured Geobacteraceae bacterium | reverse complement strand
GACCCCACGGATTTCCTTTATTGGTTGATTACCATTATTTTCTGCATGGATATTATTCTCAGTTTCAACACCGAAGTCAAAACCGGACTGAATGTATTGACTGACCGGAAATCCGTGGCAAAACAATATCTCACCACCTGGTTTTTCCTTGACCTCCTCGCGGCGCTTCCCCTTGCTCCTCTGTTCAAGTTGGTCGCGCCCTACGACGTTTCGGGAACGTTGATCTATCAAATTCTGATGCTTTTGAGGCTGCTCAGGCTTCTGAAGCTGGTTAAAATTTCCACGACGTTCAAGGTGCTCGAAGAACTCATCGACATCCCACCCGCACTCATGCGCCTGATCGTATTTCTCTTCTGGTTCGCGCTCATCGCACATTTCATGTCCTTGGGCTGGATTGCCATCGGAGCCAGCGAGGTAGAACGGTCTTTCGGGGACCAATACATCCGTGCCCTCTACTGGTGCATTACCACCATCGCGACCATAGGATATGGCGACTACTATCCCAACCATGAAAGCAACCTCCAAATCATCTACACGATCATTGCCCAGATCATCGGCGTGGGCATGTTCGGCTACATCATCGGCAACGTGGCCACTCTCATTGTCAATATCGACACGGCGCGCGCGGAGTTCCGGACCAAGATGGAAGAAGTGCGCAACTACATGCGCATCAAGAACATCCCCTCGCCCATACAAGAGCGCGTCAAGAACTATTATAACTATCTTTGGGCGACGCAGAAAGGGATCACCGACGTCGATTTCATGATGACGTTGCCCAAAACCCTCCGTCTGGAAATATCCCTGTACCTCAACAGGGGTATTCTTGAAAAAGTCTCGCTCTTCAAGGGTGCGGATGAGGTGTTCATCCACGAGGTCATCGAGGAACTCGAACCCCTGGTTTTCCTTCCAGGAGATTTCGTAATACGGCAGGGGGAATTTGGGGATTGCATGTATTTTCTCAGCACAGGAAGCGTGGAAGTGATTGTCAACAAAAAACAGGTGGCCATACTGACAGAGGGCTCGCCCTTTGGGGAAACGGCGCTCATCCAGAATGAGAAGCGTAATGCCTCCATCAAAGCCATCTCTTATTGCGATGTCTATAGGCTTTCCCAGCACCGTTTTGAAAAACTGAGAAAAAAATACCCCGAATTCGACAAACGGGTCTCTGAAATCTCTGTGGAACGCCAAAAAGTCTTGGAAAACAAGACCTCATAAAGCGATTTTTTGGCTTCCTGACGTGGAATAGGCGTAGCGGACACCTATTGACATTGGTAGAGGCCATCCGTATACTAAGATTAAGACGATCAAGGTGCTGCAATGCTCGGGTTAAATTGTGTATCTGGATTTAAATGAAAGTTACATCGTTTCACTTGGAGGTAAAACAAAAAAGCATTGTGAGATATTGGCAGTGATGATGACCTGCTGAAAGATCATTTAATAAGCTGACTACAGCTTATAAACAAAGAAGCAAGCATTGCAGCACTCTTTGATATTGTCTTTGAGTTCTTTGAAAGATGTAGAAAATAGTCGAGATTCTGCGATGTACGTATTGAGTCTATTCTACTGGATGTTAACGACAAATAATCCTAGGGTCTTCGTGGTGATTATCACCCTTTTAGACCAGGTCTTAAATGATGGACTCCAGTAAAAGGACAAGACGGCATATGTGGATCTCGTCTAGCCTCTCGCAAGAAATATCATTCTTCGAGGGGCTTTTTTATTTTATGATTGATACCCTGTAGCTAAGAAAGTGAGCAATTATCGTAAGATACTCTGTCAAATATTGGCTTCCGGTGATTCTCTGGATGGGAATTATCTTTTGGATGTCGACCGGAATGCTCTCGTCAGACCAAACTACTCGGATTATTGTTCCTGTCCT
>CAJBRY010000242.1 GCA_903958085.1 uncultured Geobacteraceae bacterium | reverse complement strand
CCTTTCCTACAACTTCAATTTTAACTTTGGCGATTCCAAATTTTTTAAATCCTAACCGTTCGGCCACTCCAACAGTGACATCAATAATTCTTGATTTGACCCATGGCCCAGCATCAGTGATGGTCACCACCTGACTCTTACCATTTCCCAAATTGGTCACTTTTACCTGAGTACCCATTGGTAATGTCTTATGTGCTGCTGTATTTGCTCCATTGGATAGCCTCTGACCGCTCGCAGTTCTGGTTCCACCATTACACCTAACGGAGTACCAAGATGCCTTGCCATGCTCCACATGAGCGGCATCCGACACTCCAAGGGACAGGATAGTAGCTAGCAAAAATAGTAATTTACTCATAGGCTTCTTATTTAAGCACAGGGTCCCATTAAGTCAAGTTTTAACTAAATAATAATACCTCCAACCAACAATGATAAAAATGATAAAATCAGAATCAAACGTATGGCTTATTAGAATCGGTGGATTTGCAATGTCAATTGCCATCATGGTATCTTCCTGGTTCCTGAACCAAGCATGGGATAGAATTAATAAGGTTGAAGACATCGTCCACACTCTAGAATTGAATTCTGCGTCATCAAATAGTAATAAATTCACCAATACAGATTGGATAACGGCCAAAGCTGTATTGGAAAATAACCAGCAAGCTATAGATAGAAGAGTTATGAGACTTGAAGAAAATTCAACAGTAATTAAAGACTCTCTAATTCGTATTGAATCTGGACTAAATAGGCATATAGATGGAGTATCAACTGGAAAATAATTATGAAAATATTCAAACTAACTATACTAAGCCTTCTATTGATTGGGTGTGGAGTTCATAAAGATTCCAATCCAATCATTCCAACACTTGTAGGTAAAACTGAAAGTGTCGTACCTAGTATTAATAAAGTTGGTGTTGGGGTAGATACTACCATTGATAATAATACTAAAATTGGTATAAAGATAGATGACCAAAGTAAAATTATAAAAGGTCAAAAGTTGGCAATCATTGATGCATTGGCACAAGCGGATAAACTCAAGGTTAAAATTGAGACAGATCAGAAGATTTCACTGAAAGAAATCACAAATCTTATTGATAAACTAAATGAAGAGAAAACCAGAAACATGTTTCTTGAAACCAATTTAGCAGAACTCAAAACTTTAAAAAATGACCAAGCTGTAGTATTAGCTCAACTTAGAGTCGATCTATCTGAAGCAAAAGTTAAAGTAACGCTAAAAGAAAGTGAAGCAGACACTCTAAGAGATCAAGCCACATTTTTAGCTGGGAGTCTACAATCTACAATTCTAAGTAAAGATAAAACCATTGGACAATTGGAAAAAGACTTATCAAAAGCAAAACAAACCGCTGCAACCAATGCTGTATATAAGAATTGGGTGATAGGGCTGGTGTGTGCGTTTGTTCTTTGGACCATAATTAAAAATGTCATGATGGCATATTCACCCTTAACAAAATTTAGAATTTAATATGAATGACCGTGATCCATTGGATAAAGAGAAGTTCTTTCAAGGAGTTCGCCAGAAATGGGCCGCAATATTTTTAGTATGTGGTGCTGGAGTGTTGACATGTAATTTATACCAGCCTAGTTTAGACTTTGCTATTTATATGCAATTTCTATTGGCTATAGGTTCTCTATTTATTTTAGGTGCATCTGGAGATTCATGGGTCAAAGCGTATAGTGTTAAATCTATAAGAGAGACACAAGTTCAAGAAGAGACTAAACGAATCACGCAGGAAGTCAAGATTGATTATTCCGTTCCAACCCCTGAGATTATAGCTAACTTCAAGAATCAGTATTATGCTGACCCGAGTTATGCTCCCTTAGACTGGATTGAAAAAACCGAAACCTCAGAATTTAGATGAAATATAAAGTCTCTCAAGCAATATTGAAAAACGCTGGCGTCTATTCAGGCAAACTGGATGGAGACTTCGGAGCGTTGAGTTGTGATTCAGCTCATAAGTATTATGAATTTCCTCATTCTTGGAGCGCATCCAAGTTATCAATTGGAGTGATCCAAGTAGCCTGTATCAGACAAGGCATTTCAATCGGAGAGATTGATGGATTATGGGGAAACAAAACACAACTTGGGTATGATAAACTACTAGAGTCATTAGGAATGACTGACGCTAAACCTGTGGTGTCCCAGTCGATAAAAGTCAAGCCAGTATACAATGATTGGCCGAAGCAAGATTATAAGAGCATGGTTCAATTTTACGGGAACGTTGGGGAAAATCAAACATCCTTAATTCTACCATATCCAATGTATTTGGAATGGGACGCAAATACAATAATCAATAAGATTACTTGCCACGAGAAGGTGAAGGATTCTCTAGGAAGAATTCTTAAAAACACATTAGAACATTATAGTCTTAAGGTTATCCAAGAGCTACATCTGGATTGCTACTCAGGGTGTCTCAAT
>CAJBRY010000241.1 GCA_903958085.1 uncultured Geobacteraceae bacterium | reverse complement strand
GGTAAGCAATCTTTCTTCATTTTCTTTTAGAGTATGGGAACGAAATTTTCTCACACCATCCAGAAAGTGCTTATAGCAAATTGCCTCCGGCATTGAACAAAAGGAGGCGTATTTATCATCACATAAATTCATCAACTCAAGTTCAAAGAAGAGTAATTGTTGCGAAAGCTGGTTTCCAAGTTCTGAACAGCGTTGAGAAAAAGCTCTGTAAGTTTCGTTGCCTGAATCGGAGGCAAAAAGCAGATGAGCGTAGCAGAAGGGTTTAGCTAAAAGAGATTGAAGCTCCTCATATTGGCAAATTGCGGCTAGAAGGTCTTTATCGTTGAGCTCAACAGTCTTTTCGAAAAATTTATTACGAAAATCAGTAGTAAGTTTTTCAAGCGCCTCAAGATCAGCTTCAAGTTCCGGAGAATCTGGGCAAGAGTAAAGGATGCCTGTATTCCAGGTCAGATTAGTGTTAGACATTAATGGCTCCTGAGTAAGTAATTGTTATTCGAACCTATACACTGGATATTCAGGCGAGTCAAGGCAAGGGCTGCTGTGATTTTATGAAGCAGAGCTATAAAAACATTGACACCTTCAATTATGTTTGCTAAACAGTCAACTCATTTTGTGGGGGTGTAGCTCAGCTGGGAGAGCGCTTGGCTGGCAGCCAAGAGGTCATCGGTTCGATCCCGTTCACCTCCACCAACAAATTCAAGAGGTTATGAGAAATCATGACCTCTTTTGTTTTTCCAGTCTTGCCATCTTAGAAATGGATTTTTTATTACTACGCCGCTTATCCAATCTTTTCAATCTATCTCCTTCAACTTAATTTTCAATGGGTGATAGAGTATGACTTCTGCTTTCATTACTTCCTGATATATGCGTTCAACCCAATAGTGCTGGGTTTGCCGTCTACTTCAGTGCTGGTAACGGTATTTCCTCGGGAACTGGCTACAACAAGAGTTTTGCCGGATGATGATGGGGTTGGTGCTTCCAGATCTATCTCAATACAAAGCTTATTGCCATTTATTTCAACGTTCATTGCAATAATGAGCCCTCTTTATCGTATAAGTTACCAAATGTAATCTTTCGCGATCTCGCGTTTGTCCTTGCCTGAAAGGATATGCAGTATCCTTAGCTGCTTTAGTTTTTGAGGAGATAATGATCCCAGAGGAATATATACTATTTTACGATCCAGTCGAGCACCCATCTGCTTAAAAATACTACGGGGTGGTTTTGCCGCTACATAAACCACATGTTTTTCGATTGAGTAATCCAGTGCTGCCATCAGTAAAACTTCCGATCTGCTTTTTGCAGTCTGATAATCAGAATCCTGCCAGACATCCATCATGCGACGCGGCGGATATGAGAGGATAAAACCACCGTATTCGCAGCGACAAATGCCCGGACCGACAATGTTCTCGGCTGGATCGGTAGCATAAAATGCCATATCGGATTCCTGCTCATGCTCTCCTAACCAGGTCATGCGGTATGGATAAAGTTCCTTGCGAAGATCCTCATCGAAAATTACAACCAGGCAGCCCACGCCCCCTCTTGCCCGTTGCTGCTCTCTCACATAGATATTGCCTTCGTGGATATTGCGCAGTGTTTCCCGCATATCAATGCCGTCCAGAAGGGATGTACAGAATTTTTCACTCCGGCTCAGTTCTTCTGAAAGCTGCATACTACCCTTAAGTTTGAGAAAACGACCGTAATTTTCTATGGCGATATCCTCTTGTGGATAAGAGCAGATTGAGGGTTCATCGAAACTTTCCAGCCATTCCCCGGGCCGCTTTTCCCTTTTTCGCTTGATGAGTCCCATCCGCGAGAGACTCTTATTCCGTTTTTGCTTCGGCCTGAAACGGATGTGACGACTACCGCCCCAGATATCTTCCGGCGAGATGCTTATAGTGGCAAGGTCGCTACTTTCTGTTTGCCATGGATAGCTTGTTGCCAAACGACACAGGGCATAAGCGAAATTATCATCAATGCACCCCCTGGCAGCCTCAAGCAGTTGAAAGAGGTCTGGCAGCAGCATCTCTCCTTGTAACGCATAATTACGGGAAAAACGGAAGAAAGCCCGCTTCTGCCATATATGCATGGCTTCCCCTGTTTCCTGACGGTAATGTTTGGCTGCTTCGCAAAATAGCCGATAAATGACGCGCTGACGGTCAAGAAAAGAATCCTCCCTTCCAAGCTGACGGGCTACTCTGAGAATCGCGTTGCCCATAAGTTTATCTTCCGGAATTTCTTGTTTACCTCCACGGATCAGTTCCAGTGCATGGAAACTTTTACGCAGGCCGACTCCGCTTTCTTGAGGTTCTTCGGGTTCTTCGTTAAGAGGCGTTCTGCGGTGTTCATAGACTGCAGAGAGAAAGGGAAACTCTGCAAGAATTTCCCTACATGATTCCGGATGCAGATTATAAAGTTGTATGTCACTACGCCGGAGACGTTCCAATGGCTCAGCTTGCGGAATATCGAAGAGATTTTTTACTCGATTCAGATGGGCCATGCCGCAGACATACAGAATCCGGTGGAACTTCTTAGCCAGTCCTTGTAACCGGAACGCCATACCCTGTTCACGGCGTTGATCCTCAAGGCATGGGGACTCCAGAGAATTATATTTCTTATATTCGCGGTAGTAGGCTTCCAGGCCAATACGGCAGATACTGTAGGAATCCGGAAGTTGTTCGTTATGCCTTGGATAACTATCGGTATCAACATCAACAAAATAAAGGGGCACGTTGAGTTCCAGTGCCATTCTTGCAGCTTCGACGAGGGGATCCGCCGGTTCCACCAACAGATAGACCGTTTCGCTATTCCCCTGCCCTGTTCCTTTCTTTAGTGCTGTCTCATAAGTGATGACAGAGACTTCTGGAAGACGGCGCACCGCTCTTGTAAAAGCGGCTTCAAGGGTGACCGGCAGTTCTATGGTTACTGCATCTGGCGTCAGATGATGAAATGCCATTCGGACAAGCTGAGCACATTCCATACGGTAATGCAATACCGGCAGTGCATTGATCGGACCGAATCTTTCCAGATAAAGTCGTTGCGACATGGTTCAGTCGAGATAGGAAAGTGCTTCGTTTCCAAGGATGCGTACAACGGAAAGCCTCAACAGATCTAAAGGAGGAGTCCCGCCCACAGCGGACATTTTTAGCGCATAGCGGGCGATATTAATGCCGTCCCGTACGGAATAAAGCTCATCGTTCTTATGAGCACGCTGCAGGAATTTCACTACATAGTGCAAAATATCGCCGTCGGCAAATGGTAAATTCTCCTTGAGTATGGTCAATTCCTCATCTGCCTCCGGAAAGTCGATATAAATCTGTGGTTGCAAACGAGAGTGGATATACTCTGGAATCTCGAAAGTCGAGGAGTCTTCATTCATAGTGACAACTATACGAAAGTCACGAGTTGCAGGGATACGCAGACCGGTTACTATAGATTCCACATAACGGCGGTCATCCAAGAGCGGAGCCAGTGAAGCCCATGCTTTCTCGCTCATACGGTTACCCTCATCCAAAATCAGTATTCCGCCAGTGAGCATAGCTGAAACAAGAGACGAAGCAGCATAGTGGATTTTTGCGTCGGGACCGATTACCGGTGTGATAATCAAATCTTCCGGACGCGTGTCCATCGTTGCCTGAAAAAGATAGACCGGACGATTCAGTCGCATGGCAGCAGCGTATGCCAGGGTGGTTTTCCCGACACCTGGCTTACCTATAAGACGCGGATTAAAAGGAATATCACGTTCGTTAACAACCATCCAGGCAGCCAGAAGCTGCAGAAGCAGTTCGTCCTGCCCAACCCACTGTAGGTTGAGTTCTACCGGCCTGGCAAGAGTGAGTTTTATGCCGTCGAGCGTTACCTGATTCATGTTAATATCTCCATATGCATTGCCGTATTTATTTGAGGTATTTTATAAGTATCTTTGTCGCTTGATCTTATGAATATTATGGGGAGATAAGCTCTAGATTATCTGTTCATAAAAAATTCAACCTTCCCTCTGTAAAAGTTACTCCCAGATCTTTAAACTTTATTTGCCTTCAGTTCTTTCAGCGAATAGAAAGTACCACGCCAATATATGCCTCCCTGCATGAGGTTCAATATCATAGTTCGCATCATAATAACCGCGAATAGCGTGGTTGCCACCGGATAGCCGATTGCATACCAGACTTTTGAATGATGAATGCGGGCACAATCGGCGTATAGAAAGATGCTGAGCAGTATGATCGTGAGGTTCATGCCCCAGGTTAAACCACTGGTAAAAAAGAGCGCGACAAACGGCCATACGCTAAAGATAATCTGGCTTGATGCCCCGATGACTACCAGCATAATATTGTAGTCAGCACCTGAAAATGTATTTTTTTCAAGTCCTTTGATGACCTCGGTGATTGAGGCGTACCATTCTACCGCTAAAAACTCCGGTGCATAGGCAATGCCCTGCCTAAAGCCACTTTTCTTGATAATCTTGCCAAGCTTAATATCATCATCCGGACGGAGACGTATAGTTTTATGACCTCCAACATGCCGGTAAGCTTCAGTTCGTACCATATTGAAGGCACCAATCCCGATATGGTAGCGACTCTTTGGGTCTTTAGACTTCCATGGGCGGGAAAAGAGCGCAAAGATAAGCATAAAAGAGACGCCAAACATACCAAGAAATATGGTCGGCATCTGCATGGAAGGAGTTGCTGCCAGGTGATCAAGTTGATTGTGCTCCATATGTGTAACAGCACGGGTCGCGATAGTAGGTTCCATTATGATATCGGCGTCAGTAAACAGGAGATAATCGCCGGCAGCTTGTTGGCTACCCACCCAGAGTGCATAGTTTTTGCCAAGCCAGCCAGCAGGAAGACTATCGATATGAATTACTTTCAAGCGGGAGTTGAATACTGCCATCGCGTCGAGAATTTTTCCGGTTGAGTCTTCCGAGCGATCATCAACAACTATCAATTCATAATTCGGGTACTCGAGATCAAGCAGTGACTGCAGAGCAGTTTTGATATTGCGTTGTTCATTGCGGGCTGCAACTACGATGGAGACTTTTTGGGGAGACTTGTCTGGAACTGGAGAAATATCCCTAAGGGCATCAATGGAGTGGTTTCCAATTAACAGATCAATCATTGCCAGAATTGTGAATAAAAGCGTTCCAGTTGCAAGCAAGAAAGTCAATTCATGGGACACCATGTTTTAAGAGTCTGCTTTCAGCTTACTTTTTACCCTGAAGATCTTATTATCATCCATTGTTTGGTTCCTGTCGGTTCGAGTTCCAGCCTTAATTGCTGTAGTGATACGCGGGGCGCCCATGTCATGAATTTTTCCAGTGGCTGGTGATCAGAAGAACATCGGTCAGTTGTGTGACCGCAGCGAAAATAATTGAGGCATATCATGGAAGATTTAAACCATATCTGTCTGAGTCGACGATAGTTTAAAGAAGTATGTCTTTTGCGGTTGGTTCAAATCCAACACACGCCTACTTAAATCAACTTACAAGCAAACGTTTTTATTCACATATCAAATAATTTTCCAACTTTTTCCATCATCCTGAATGTTTTGCGTCGATAGGCAATAACGATGGCCGATAGTTCCCTGCTCGCAACTTCAAAATCGTCATTGATAATAATATAGTCATACCAGCGGGCTTCCCTCATTTCATCTGCAGCGCGAACTATTCTGCGCTCTATTACCTCTTGCGCATCTGAGGAACGATTTTCAAGACGGCGCCGCAATTCAGTCATGCTTGGAGGCATTATAAACACGTAAATTCCGCCCTCAAACTGCTCTTTAAGCTTAAGAGCGCCCTGACAATCTATATCCAGAACTATATCAATTCCATTTTTGCGAGCCTCTTCCAATGTATGCAGAGCCGTACCGTACATGTTACCATGTACAAGCGCCCACTCGGCAAAAGCATCTTCTTCAACCATTTTTTCAAATACTTCATGGCTGACAAAATGATATGCTTCACCCTCAATCTCCCCTGCCCGCGGCAATCTGGTTGTATAGCTAACGGACTCTTTCATGTCAGGAAAACTCTTGAAGAGTTCACGGCAAAGAGATGTTTTTCCCGCACCAGAGGGGGCAGACAGTATCAGAATCAGTCCTTCACGTTTCATTGAGGACACCTTTCAAATTTCATTTAATGGTTATTCTACTCAATATTTTGAACCTGTTCACGCATTTTTTCCATTTCTGCCTTGATCTGTATAACCAGTGATGTGATAAAAGCATCATTGGATTTTGAGCCTATGGTATTAACTTCCCTATTCATCTCCTGCATCATAAAATCGAGCTTGCGACCAACCGGTTCAGAAATTTTTAACGCTTCGTCAAATTGATTAAAATGACTGGCAAGTCGCACCAACTCCTCGGTAATGTCACAACGGTCAGCCAATAACGCAACTTCCTGGGCAAGCCTGCTGTCATCAATTTCTGCACCTTCAAGCAATTGATCGAGCCTGGCTTTGAGCTTTTGACGATACTCTGATACTGCTAGCGGTGTTCTATCTCCAATTTGAGAGGACCAGTCAGCAATTTGCTTACGTCTGCCTATCAGATCATCCGCCAGAGCCCCCCCCTCACGTAATCTCATTGCATCCAGAGCATTTACTGCAACCTGCACAGCTTCAAGAATCTGAGGCAGTAATTCATTTTCATCAAAAGTGCCGGAGGACATTTCCTTTATGACCCCCTTTTGCGTCATAATAAGCGAAAGCGGTGCATCCTGAGGGAGATTAAGCTCTTTTGAAAGGCGGTTATATGCGTCATAATAGCCTCTGGCAAGATCCATATCAAGCACCGGCACAGAATTTACAGCTGACTTTTCATCCCACTGAACCGAGATATCAATCTTACCACGCTTCAAGACTGAGCTTGCAAGCCGCTTGACATCATTTTCAAACAAATAGAATATTCGTGGCATACGAACAGATATTTCACAATATCGGTGATTAACAGAGCGAATCTCGGCAGTAAATACGCCGTTTGGAGTTACTGATTCGCCCTTACCAAAACCAGTCATGCTTTTAATCACTAATAAACCTCCATAATTCACTTATTACAACATATATCATTATATTGAAAATTCTGCTCCAAAATACCACAAAGCCCCACGTACATCAGCACGCGGGGCTTTGAAAAATTCACTTCAGTATTGCTATAGACCTAATTGCTTAAAGAAGTCAGTTCCCTTGTCATCAACAAGAATAAATGCAGGGAAATTTTCAACCTCTATCTTCCAAACGGCCTCCATTCCAAGCTCAGGGAAGTCGATGCATTCAACTTTCTTGATATTTTCTTCGGCAAGTACAGCAGCCGGGCCACCGATTGAACCAAGATAGAAACCGCCAAATTTCTTGCAGGCGTCAGTCACCTGCTGACTGCGGTTACCTTTGGCAATCATTATCAGAGAACCGCCTTTGGACTGAAGCTCGTCAACGTAACTGTCCATTCGCCCCGCAGTTGTTGGACCAAACGAGCCAGAAGCCTTGCCTGGAGGTGTTTTGGCAGGTCCAGCATAATAGATTGGATGATTCAGCAAATATTCCGGCAATGGCTTGCCGCTGTCCATAATTTCCTTGAACTTGGCATGTGCAATATCACGACCGACAACTATAGTGCCTGAAAGCAAGAGCGGTGTAGATACAGGGTGCTTAGTTAGTTCAGCAAGGATTTCCTTCATCGGCTTGTTTAGGTCAATTTTTACGCCATGCTCATGCTTGCCACGATACTGATCAGGAATCAGGCGTCCCGGATTGCGATCCATCTCCTCAACAAACAAGCCGTCCTTAGTGATTTTTGCTTTGATGTTGCGATCCGCAGAACAAGAAACAGCCATGCCCACAGGACATGAAGCGCCATGACGCGGAAGGCGAATTACTCTGACATCATGTGCAAAATACTTGCCACCGAACTGAGCACCGATTCCAAGCTTTTGAGCGGCTTCAAGCAATCTGTTTTCAAGTTCTACATCACGGAAGGCCTGACCATGCTCGTTGCCGTTGGTAGGAAGTCCATCAAGTTCTTTTGCTGTGGCAAGCTTGACAGTTTTCATACAGGCGTCTGCTGAAGTCCCGCCAATCACGAAAGCTATATGGTAGGGAGGACAAGCGGCAGTACCTAGATACTTCATCTTTTCAACCAGAAATTTATAAAGTTTATCAGGGGTCAGAAGAGCCTTTGTTTCCTGGTAAAGCATTGTCTTATTGGCAGACCCGCCACCCTTAGCCATAAAAACAAATTTGTAGTAATCACCATCTGTAGCAAGTATGTCGATCTGAGCCGGAAGATTAGTGCCGGTGTTAATTTCTTCATACATGTCAAGCGCTACGGTCTGTGAGTAGCGCAGATTCTCTTCAGTATATGTCTTGTAGATCCCTTTAGAAAGCCACTCTTCGTCTTTTACCCCAGTCCAGACCTGCTGTCCTTTTTTCGCAGCCACTGTAGCAGTACCGGTATCCTGACAGACCGGCAGATCAAACTGAGCGGCAATCTCGGCATTACGAAGAAAGGCAAGAGCAACACCCTTGTCATTCATGGAAGCTTCAGGATCGCTGAGTATTTTGGCAACCTGCTCGTTATGTGCAGGGCGCAGGAGGAAAGAAACATCTTTCATCGACTCGTTGGCAAGAATTGAAAGCGCTTCCGGACAAACTCTCACTACATCTTTGTCAGCAAATTTCTCGACCGTAACATATTTTTCAGATCCTTCAATTTTACGGTACTTGGTTTCATCTTTTGCAAGTGGGAACGGATCCTGATAAACAAACGGTTTGACAGACATCGGCACTCTCCTTTTTAGTAAGTTAGAAGCTATTTTCTTTATTTCTACGGCAGAAAATAACCTGGGTAACGCACTTATGCTGCTTTGCAGCTCTATACGTTGCACGACAACTATGTGATTCTGATCACGATAATGTATACATTGAATTAAGAAGTTTAGTAATGCAAATAGAGTTACAAATCAAGGGTAATTTTACTGGCAACGCAGCAGTTTCAACCCGTCTTTAAAAAGAACCTTCATCTTTTGCGAAACTATCAGAGTTTTTACAAAACCAAGTCCAAAAACCGGATGAAGAATCAAATGTCTTACCTGGTACTTTCCGTTCATATCATAAGGAAGTGCTCTATCAGGCTGAAAAGTAGGCTGCAGTGAAGCCCACTCCTCTCGTTCCAGCTCTACAGGATCTTTTTTGGGGGTGCGAGGTGTAGAAGAAACAGAGCGAGGTTTGCTTGGAGATGCAATACGTTTAACTTTAACTTCTTTTGCCACCGGTGGCGCATGATAATTGTGGACTCCATTGCAGGTGTTACACTCAACCCGCACAACCTTATCCTCAACCATGGCAACTATCCTGTGATTCAGTATTTCACGACATTTTGTGCAACGGGCTTCAATTATGTCGCCTGCCGATAGTTTACTTTTAGTCATTAGTTTCCTGTTTTTCTTTTT
>CAJBRY010000240.1 GCA_903958085.1 uncultured Geobacteraceae bacterium | reverse complement strand
TCTGGAGGTCAATTTGTTTGAGAAAAAGCCCATTTCATCGCTGGTTGCAGAGGCACTCAAGCTAATTCCAGAGCAACCTAAATATAAGCAGATGAATTTATTCAGTTATTAACCGGACAGTAGTGACGTAATCTATGAATGATATAAGATCAGCTCCGCACTGCAACATATCTCCGATTGTGACTTTTATAGTTTTTGAAAAATACGTTTGAAAACATAGTTCGATATGCGAATGTTGGTGCGATTGAGCTAGCAATCCAGCCTTTCCGTACACTATGAAATGGTGAGCATCCTTATCTTTCAAAGCAATTTTTGCTTTATCGAAATACAAGACCTCAAACTTGAGCTTTTCGTCACTGATGCTTGCTTTATCTTTTTTAAACTCGATAAGTATCCACTTATTTTTCGAACAAAAAATTGCATCTCCTGCAAGCTCTTCAATGCCGTCCAGAGGCGCGACAAACATTTTATGATCACGAACAGCCGACAGAACAAAAATATATTCGACGGTTTTCTCCCACCATTTCATTTTTCACCTCCACTCATTAAACTGCGATATTTCCGGCACAAGATATCGGACTATTTCTATGCACCGACTAACATTAAATCCGCATTTTTCATCGATAAAACACCCGCAAGTCTGTGGTCGACGTACATAAAAAGAGTCCTGCCCGATTTCACAACATGCTAGAAATGCCGCAGCCTAAAGGCTGTCAAGTATCCGTAACTACATTGCAGGGGAATGAGTTGCCAGCAAGGGTAGGCTTCATCGAAAACTTGCTCTCGTGAACTGTGAAGCTCCGTCATCGGCAGTATGGCAATTTTGCTCTTATCCCTCCAGCCAGTAGCGGTACATCACTTCCAGCAAACCTGGCCCGTGTCCCAGTACCATATACATCTTCAATCCCCAGGTGACCATGCGGATTTTCTCCTGCTCCCGTCGCAGGATTATCGGCAGTGCCGATGTGACATTCCTTTCAATTACTTCGGGATCAAGTCCATCCACTCGCCAAGTGAGCATCATGCGGATAACCGGCACCAGTTCCAGCTCATTTGGCGTCCATGGCGGCAGGTTCAGGTCAAGGGGTGAAAGTTCCAGATTCAAGGGAGGGCCAGGTCTGCGGCAAAGATGGTGATACGCCGTAGCCCGTGCCGCCAGCTGTGTGATCGAAAACTGCTCCAGCGAACAGAGCCGATCCGGCAGCGTGGCAGGGGGAGGAGAACCATACATAGCAACACATTCTTCAAACCGCCCCGTGCCGACATAAGGAAATAACTCCAGCAGTACCCGGTAGTTCTCCGCCAATTTTGTTTGCCAGCGCTCGCCGATAGCGTCAAGCGGTTCGGCAAACGGTTGTAATTCCTTGCGCCAGTCGTCCATGCAGGATGTCTTCAACGCCGTCAACAGCAGTTCCCAACATTCTTTAAAGAACAGTGACTGCTCGCGTATAATGACTTCACTCAGAAAATCCGCCCCATATCTGCGGAAGGCGTAAGCAAAAGAGAGTACCTTGCGTGCCACCTGCAGCGGCGACAAGGTGTCAATTCCCCCAGGCAGGTAGATATGGCGTTCTGGAGAGGTCTGCGTTCGGCACCCGGAAAGCGCCCAATGATTACGCATCGGGTTTGGGTGTTTGCGGAGCGTGTCCGTGTACTGAAAGCAGAGCGCCCCCCAACTTCCGAGCCAGTGTGGGTTGGGCATATCGTCTGCAATCTGCCGCATAAGATGGTCCATTGCTCCACGTTTATCCACAATCTGATTGCGATACAGCTCTACGAGAGTCGGCAGCCACTCCTCATGGGAAATGCCGATGCAAATTTCCTCCAGCACGGTACGCAGAAAGCAGCATGGCTCCTTGCGCATTTCATCTTCCAGGGCATACCACCCATCTTTTTCAAAACTCTCCCCCCACAGACTGAGTTTGTCGAACAGTTCCTGACGACTGTAGGCATCAAATGACTGGCGGTGTGACTCCTTGGGCCATGCGCCGATATCGATACCACTGACAGATTTATCGTTCAAAAGCAGTGCGATCTCGACCCAGGTTATTTGTCCTCTGTTTTCGATACTTTCGCAGAAACGCCGCAACATCAGGAATTTCTGTTCCCGCACCCTGACCTTTCTGTCCGCCGGCAAGCTATTCATGATGTTCTCTCTTTTTTAATGGCTGTCAGCGAATTTCAGCAAAAACTTCATCAAGCTGCGCCGCATACACGGTATCGCTATCTGCAAACTCAAGGACATCGTAGGGAACACCCCATACCAAAGGGGTACGCCGGTCCGGAAGATCAAAGAAGAAGTTAAAAATTTGTCTCCACAGCGGCAGCGGCTCCAGATCTAACATAACCGGAACTTCGCTGGAGTAACGCTCGTCAGAGAATTCTGCTATCTTGCCGGAACTACCAACCGGGATTACGGTTTCTTCAGCCATAAAATCCTTTGTCAGCCAGACCTTACGATCAAGAAATAGCTGTGCTTCCATCCGCTGTTTGTCATGGCGGTCATAGCGTCCTTGCCAACCAGCAAGGGAACGGGAAGGCACGTCTATCGGCGTGCAGCAAAGGTGGTTACTGACCACCTCGACATAGCCCCAAGCATTGAAAGGGAGCGGTTGATAGACAAAGAATGAATCGCTATACGGATAGCCTAAGGTCGCCAATGAACGGTTTTCATAACGGATATAAGGATCTGGCCCGGAAGCCAAGTACAGAGCCAATAATTCATCAGCGGTCATGCCGTGACGATGCAGGCTTGCCAAGGCATCATCAACCAGCCACATAGCTGCGCCAAGCGCTTCATAGTAATTGCCGGACCATTCAAATGTCAGTTCCTCTGTCGTTATCCAGGTGCCATTCTCATCACGACGACTTACGTACACCACCTGAACCGGCACATTTTCTCTTGTCTGCGAAACCTCAAACCCTTTGGCGCAGAGCATCCCCGATATACGGCGGTTTTCAGCATAATACTCCTGCTCCAAACGGAATAGTTCTTCCTCCGTTGCATCTGAAGGATAGCCGCTGCGAGGCTCTAAAACCGGCAATCGTTCATCTCGTCGATTATGACGAATACGCATGTGGTCGGGAAACATTTGGTGATAGCTATATGAAAAATAGTAGTCTAAATAGTCTCCATCCGCGTCGGTTCCAAAGCGGTAGGGCACTTCCAGAGGGTAGCCGTCATCGCCGTTTTCAATAACACCGCTACCGCGCTCGACATTTTCGTCAGTCAAAACAAGTTCATACTTGCTAAAACGCTCATTGAATATCGCAACCAAACATTTTACTTTTTCCATAATAGGCATGGCGCATACCTCCAACAATCAATTTCCCGCAAGATGCTGCCGTGCCTTGGCATACTTTTCTTCAAGGCGACTTCTCGTATCAGGTCGAAGCAGTGCCAATCGCTCCGGGTCACTGTTGTGCCGCAGATCAAGATGTTTGACTCGCAAGGCGGTTTCATTGTTCCTGACCCTGCAATAATATTCTGCCGGTTCTTCGCCAGGTCGCCGTGTGATGGCATCAACAGCAGCAGCCACCTCATAGCCAAAAATGTTTCTTATTTTTTCTATGGAGGTGTCGCTGTCTTCGACTACGTCATGCAGGATCGCAACAATCCTGTCGATCCCCGGTTCAGCCATCTGCATAACCGCTATTGGGTGATTAATATACTGGTTGCCAGTTTTATCAAGCTGCCCGGCGTGAGCCTTTTCGGCCAGTACTTTTGCCGACAGCAACAGTCTTTCATAATTGTCCTTATGCAGATCCGAATCAGACACAAACAGCTTGCATATCAACCAGGCAGCAGCAATTTTCTCAGACGCAGCATACAAATGATCAGCAGCGGCAGCAAGCTCAGCGGACAATTTTATGCGACCCCGTTTCTGGTCGCTGGCGGCATCACGCTCCAGTTTTTCACCAAGCTTACTGAACAAATCTGCCAAAGAATCGTAGTACAGATCGCCTATCTCCTCCGCAAGTTGCAGATGGTTACCGCTGAAATGCGATACGGCATTTGTGTGTTTCATTATTTACACCTCCATGTTCAGCAAATTATTTGATCAACAAAGGGGCGGCAAAGTGTTCAGTCTCATCCTCCAGCCATTTTCCGGTAGTAGGCTTCTGCATGATAACAAGCCGGTGCCCCTTGGTTGTTCTAAATTTACCAGGAACATTATATGTCCCTTTGTCTGTAGTTATCTCGCTCCATCCGGACGTGCCTGTATCCTTGGGATGGTAACTGCATGAAATAACGACCCCTGCATCGGTAACACCATCATCAACGGGTGAGGGTGGGTTTAGTGACTCCATGCGTGACATGACAAACAGAAAACCTACGACAAAAATAACTACAAGAGCTTTCAACCATTCAGGCATATTGTGTCCTTTAAATTTATCCAGTTACCATTTTTGGCTAAGACTGACTCATTTTTGTTTCACCTTGCAGAACCACTAACTACCCCTTACCAACAACACCCGCAACATCTCGTCTTTACCCGGTTCATAGCTTTTTGCTCCGTTCAGTGACCACGCTTTGGGTCTGCGACCATCAAGAGCGATAGATTCAAACTGATCGGTTACACACAGGAAACCAGCCCTGCGTAGCAGTTGTGGCGTAGTTTCCTCCAAAAAGCTCCCTGTGCGCCGCCGCTGTTTCGCCAGCAGGGCAAAGAGTTCCTGTGCCTCGCTCTCGGTGGGAAAGCGCCAGTCATCTTTGCCCAACGGTTTTTTATCACCATTGATGCTCTTCAGCAGATAAGCCGGGTCGTGACCGCTGGCGGCAAAGGCTATGGAAACATTGCGCAACCAGATCAGGCTCGTTTTCCGGTCAGTAATCAGCTTATCAGATACTTTAAAGCGTTCGGTCAATACTTCGGTGGCACGACCCGCCAACCCGGCAGCATATGATAGCGCTACCACTGGCAGCGATGTTTCATATTCCACTTTTTTATCAAACGGAACCAGCTTTGCTTCCTTTTCCTTCCCTTGATTGTTACGCCAGCGCAGAAGTTCGTTTACCTTCTCAGAGGCAGCATAGCGTGCAACTCTGACGGTGTCGTCGAGAAAGGACTTCTCCTGCTGAGTGCGTTCGGACCATAGCAACCAGTTGGCATCAGCAGTTAGTAGCAGGGTAGCAAACGGGCTCAGATGCGACAGCATGTCAATCTCCCCGGCCGGACGTATGCCTAACCCCAGAATCCCCTCCGGCTTGTCCAGTTCAATGGTGGTTACAGTATTCTCAGTCGACTTCTTTTGCACAGTCAGCACAAAATGCCCCGCTTTGATGATCTGCTCACGGAATTCGGCAACAGTATGTAACGGTTTGCCGTTAACCGCCAAAATGCGGGAAACATCACCAAGGCCAGCCAAGTCGGCTACACTGCCCGGTTGCACCCCGGTAACATCGATCTGTAAATTTTCCGGGGGCAGACCGCGCATTGCAGAAATATCCCATAGCCGCACGGTTCGATCGGCTCCGGTGGTAATCAGCAGGTCGCCACGCTGACGAATAGAGGTTATCTTACCCTCGTGGCCGATTAGTTCGGCCAGATGACTACCGCTCAAGGTGTAGATATCAAGAAAGCCCTCATATGGGCTGGTAGCGATAACCAGTCCATTGTCGAGGAACCCGACCGGAGCTTCGCTGCTGCCACCAGATACGGTTGTAGATTCAACCTTTCCTTTGAGCACTGCATATTCCCATTCGCTCGTATCTTTTTTCACTCTGCTGATTTGATACCCCTGCCATGTGCGGGGAAGATCGGAGGTGATAGTTTCGTTGGCAGCACAAGCAGCAACCGTCCCGCTGGCAGGATTGAAGTTGCGACAGTTGTGCTCCTTGTCTGCCACCAGCAGGGATGATCCTACAATATCGGCACCACTTAGCTGCGGAGCCCGTGGCACGATACGCCGCTCTTCCTTTCCAGAGGGGAGCTGATGCAGGCGCAGCTCTCCATCGTTGCCCCAGAGCAGAAGTCGCTTATCGCTGAGGAACAGAGGATTAAAGGATCTATCCGTTGCAATTGCCGTTTTGTCTTCTGTCAGGGAAAAGCCGTTCGCCTGCTCGCCGATCAGGCAACCAAAAGGTGCACCGGCGCGACAGGCAATCAACCGGCTACCATCGCTGTTAAGATCTATGTCACTAAAACGGATTGCCGGAGACAGAGCCATCGGTTTTTTCAACTCACCGTCATACACCATTATTCCGCCATTTTTCAGGGTTACGGCGATGTTTTCGCCCTTTGCCACAACAACTAGCGGATCATCCGGCAGCTTGACAGAGGATATATATTTGCGTGTCGGCACTTCAAACAGGGTGATAGTCCGCCTGTTTTCCTCCCGGGAAACCAGAACGCGAGCCTGCCGGCTGTTTCCGGCCGGTGCGGCCCAAAGTTGTTGTATATCGGCAACCCTGCTGCTGGTTGTGGGAATCATCCTCTCCGGCTCTTTTTTGCCACTCTGAGCATCCGCATCCCAGGCCAGCAGCTCCTGCGCCACGCTGATCAGGTATGTGCCATCGTTAGTGTAAAAAACATGGTCAGCCGTCAGGGTATGCCCGTCAAGAAGCCGAACCAGTTTACCGCTCTGCCGGTCAAAGATCGCCCCACCCTTGCTGGTTCCGTGCTTCGATATCCGGTCGATCAGGATATCGGCTAGGCCACCGAAATTTACCCCGACCGCCAGATGTTTGCTATCCGGCGAAGCAGCAAGACTATGAATATCGCCGCCATCTCCAACGTCGGCATAACCTGCAATGCTCTGCTCCACTGCACCGCTTGTGCTGTTGTAGATGCGTATAACCCGGTCGCTACCTGCTGTGGCAAAGCGCTCACCATGGTCGAGAATTGCAATGCCACGGGCCTCACCATTAAAGGTGCCGAGGTCCAAGGAAACCAGCCTTGTCTCCATGCTGTAAGCAATGTTTGCAAGAAAGAAAAACAAGGAGGATATCAGCCCGAATAATCTAAAGCTTGTTTTCATACATGAAGTCCTTTGTGCCATATCTGGTTTTAGCTTCCCAGCCTTAGCGTATTTGACGGACAAATGGAGGATTTTCGATGAAAATAATTAAAACCGGTGACTGGCATTTCAGTGCTCTTCTAGCTTTCGAACAAGTTCCCTGCCGTTTTTACTTGCATTAACAATTCCTTTGGCCGTGTACCAGACCCACTCCTTGTAGGCGAGATAAAGGAATGTGCCGAGCCATTTCTCCCGCTTTATATCGTACACACCGACATCGCCCTTATTAGTGCCGACAGCAAGGGTGGAGCCATCCGGCGACAGTGCCATGGTGATGACATGATTGCCGGTTTCCCAACTGGTGAAGTTTGTGCCTGATGTTGCAAAACGGCGGGTGCTGCCATCCTTCTTGTCGGTTACAGTTATGTTGCCGTCTTCGGAGAGAATATCAAATCGGTTATTTTCCAGATGGTTATAGTGGTGTCCATTCTTAAGATCGGCGTTAAACTCACGTGGTTTTCCGGCAAAGGTCATAGTTGCGCAGTCAAAGGGAAGGTCTTTGTCTACATCGGAGGTGATTGTTTTGAGTAGTGTCGCATCCGTCAGAGCATAGAGCAACGCCCGGTTTGGCAATCTGCCGATATTGGGTAACCTGCCGTTCTCATCCCGCCGGTCACCGTCGTTGTCCAGCACAACAGCGGTTTTAGCGTTGAAGTCAACACAAGTGAGATCGTAATAACGGGAATACCGATCTTTCAGATTATCCAGCTTGAAGGTAGCGGTTACCGTGCCTGCAGCAAGATTCAGGAGTTGCAATACCGGCAGTCGGTAAAAACCATCGCCAATCAGTTCGTTGTTGCTCAATGCCACGCCGCTGGCTCCATCAGACGGAATTTCCACATCCGATGTACGATTTTCGGTTTTGAATTTAAGTTCCGGCAGTTTAGTCAGTAACGGCCATTGCCACTGGCCGAGGAAATAGGGGCCGATAGCAAGCAGCTTCTTTCCATTGTCTGTGAAGCGAAAGTAATTGACTTCGTGCAAGAACTCAAGACGTTCAAGCATCTTTTGTTCCTTCAGATCCAGCACCAGCGGCCTGACCTTTTCATGGCTCACCAGCAGTGAAGCACCATCGGGGGAGAAGGCCAGTGCCTCCACCTTGAATGTCCGGCTTTCAAGTTCGGCGTATTCCTCTGGTTCCTTGTCGGCCATGATGCGCGCCGTCTCATATATCTTGAGTAGACCGCTACGCCCGCTGATCAGGATAAAT
This sequence comes from uncultured Geobacteraceae bacterium, assembly GCA_903958085.1. Classification (GTDB taxonomy): domain Bacteria; phylum Desulfobacterota; class Desulfuromonadia; order Geobacterales; family Pseudopelobacteraceae; genus JACRCG01. The sequence continues at coordinate 14,132 of CAJBRY010000240.1, read as the reverse complement.
TTACCGTCGGGCGACATATCCATCTGAAAATACAACTCAAATTCTTTACCAGTTGCCTTAAAACTGTTGCCAAGTTGTTTGCCGGTAGTCAGATCATATATTTTGGCGTCACCACTGAACGCCAGCAGAGCCTGTTTGCCATCACGCGAAAATCCGCCGGCACAGGCAATACCGTCCGGGGATATAACAGCCAGACGCTTCCGACCGCCGTCCACCGTCCATACAGCGAGTTCTTTCTGGGAATGGTTGAGAGAAACCACGCCAGGAATTCCTGCGGTAATCAAACTGCTGTCAGGCGAAAAAGCCAATGTGAAACTGTAACTGATATCATCGTGAGGTATCAGCCAGACCGGTTCTCCGTTGGAAGCGTCAACAATCCGAATCATCCCCTGTCCACCAATAGCCAGTTTTTTACCGTCTGGTGAGACAGCGAGTGCTGACAGAAACTTCTCTGATGAGGAAGACATCCCAGACAGAGCAAATGGAACAAAGGGCTTGCCGTCATGCGAGCGATAGAGACCGCCTGTGTTGTCACTCGCAAATAGTGTTGTTCCGTCGTATGATATAGCAATACATCCCGCCTTCTGTTCCTTATCCTTTGCCCGCATTATGCTGAAATCCACCTCCTGGAATTTCCCCAAGCCAAGGTCATAGATTACAACCCTACCATCCTCTGCAATGAATACCGCCTTTGTATTATCACCGGAAAGAGCCGTGCCTGACGTCGAAATCGGCGCTTTTATACGACGAATTATTTGTTTATTGATAAAATCCCACTCAATCAGCACTCCACTATCATCCACAGAAATAGTGCGGGCGCCATCCTTGGTAAATTTTGCTGCCAAAACATTGTTGTGGTGCGGTTCTACCGGAGTGAAGCGAAGGTTACCTGCATAGAGCAGGGACGGGATGAGCAGCATGACCATAGTTACAAGTGAAAAACATATCTGGCGTGAGATTCGCATGTTTTACAGCTCCTTTTTGTTCATAGAATGGATAGGTCATTACTGGGTAGTGGAGTGTTCCCTGCGTCTGTAGCTACCCTATTACATTATTTGACGGACAGATGGCAAATTTTCGACAAAAAAAATGGAGCTGGTTAGCTCCATTTAGCGAAAAACTATTACTCAGGAGAAAGCTCAATGAATAAGTGTTCTGCGGTAACCTCAACAGGCATTTTCAACCTGACATTGCTTTCCGGTTTTTCAAAAGCATTACACTCTTTTAAAATTGCAATTACCTGATCCTTATCACCAAAATCAATTCTGCTGATAAACATCTGCGCATACTCCATCTGACGAATAAAAGATGACGGATCACTCGCGGAACTCATCCGCCGCAATCCGGAAAGATACTCACCCCGGAACACGGAGGGAATAATAATTCTGGTCATCCCGCCAGCGATCAATTCTGCGTTCATCATTGCCCTGGCAACCCTGCCGTTCCCATCATTAAACGGATGTACCTCCGCCACCAGAAACATCATTGCAACTGCTCGCGCAAAAGGATGCTCCAAACCACGGTAGAATTCAAACCCCTGCCGAAGTGTGCCACGCACAAGTCCGGGATCGACAAACCTGGTCATTCCTGCCTGATTGGCTTTTTCCTTAAATCGCCCCGGTTGTTTATCCGGTCGCCCTTCCAGAATAATTGAATGCCTGCGGGTAAGCATTTCTATAAAACTGTCATAATCCTTCGGGATCGCCGTCATTTCACCAATGTTTCCGACAACCCGATACGTACCCAGAATATCATGGCCATCTGCCGGTCTATCTGGAGGGACAGTGCCTGACTCGACAATTTCCAACGCCTCTTTAACTTCAAATTCTGTTCCTTCAATAAAATTTGAAAAGTACGCATCAAAGAAGGCAATATTGTAAAAACGCTGACTATCAACGATAGAACTTGGTCTATCCATAAATACGGTGTCAGCCAACACCGCACGAAGATTTGCAAAGCGTTCTGCCGCTTCAGGATCATACCCTTCTCCGGCGTTATAAGCTCTCGATAGCGGAGAACGTAAATGGGCTTCTTTCGTCCCCTGAATCGCTCCTACAAGAGCATCCAGTTTTTTGCCCTCTATTCCAAAACCCAATAGCGCCGCAACTTCCCGTGCCCTGTCACGAAATCTGTTAAATCCGCAATCTCCACCACTTTTAAATATAAGAATCAGCCGATCTTCCAATTCACTCCGCTCGAGGTTCTTTGACTCTTCTCCTTTTTGTTTGGTCGGCGCAAGATTCTCGAGATAGGCGCGTTCCCGGCAGGCGATAAAATAATTGAACATCGGGCTGTCCCAGTCATGAAGTGGCGGTTTGCCTTTCAGGACAACAACTTCCAAACCAGGCAACTGAACCGTACGCGCAGATTCGGCAGTAATGTATAACTTTCCTGCAGGAGATATCTTGTTCTCAATTGCCGATCTATTGCTCACCACTGCACCGGGGAAAAGCAGGGAGACAATCTGCCAAAGATTTTGCCGAACCAGTTGTGCCGGATCATCCGCCATGTTGGAGGTATATAGCCGCGGCCCGATCTTCCGCACATGGCTCGCTTTAACAGCGCGGGATATTTCAGCGCTCTGGCTTGTATCAGATACAAAAAACATAGGATATTTTTTCATATATGGCTCTATCAAAACGGGATTTACGTCATATTTTTATTTTAAGACAATCTATTATGATTATTTTAAATGATAATGCAAATTATTTTATTTAACGTGGCAATAGATTTCCAGTCGGCGAGACCTACCCAGGCAGAGATTGCGGAAAAACGGGGATTATCCCAATATGGAAAATTTTGAGATCGTTAAGCTAACGGCAATAAATCAGGCCATTATGACGTAAAACAGTTACCATTGGGGCAGTTCGGAAAACCTAGTTTTCTTTAAAAACTCCTGGACAACCAGACAAACGGCGCAGCTGGAATTGCACCTAAAATTCCCTGATAGTGTCCTTTTGGCAGGAGCCACCAGAAGAGTATGGCAAAGCAGACCGCTATACTGATAAAAACCGCTCCTACGATAATATAGCCAATCTATTTCGTGGTTAGATGGCAACGTAAAATGGAGACTTTCTCTTCCGGGGTTTAGTTGCGAGGTTTCTTTCGCATGGACTTTCCTCCGTTCGTGATGTTTTATCACAAACGAACCAAAAGTCTAATTCACGCTGAGCCAAAACAGATTTTCTTGGCCTTGGAAACTAATTTGGCGTGCTATAAGTAATATTTTATTGCCACTTATCTCGTAAATGTCCTTAAATCCAAGATTCCCGACTGTTAACGACATAAAGAATTCGTCATTAGATTTAGTGATTTTAGTTTTAGCCGTTATCACCTGCCATGCTACCTTCGTAAACCCATGAACTGCCGACTTTGAAAGGGTAGAAAAATTTCAAATCGTCGTATTTCTCCGCAGACAATGCAGAAAATGGCAACAAAAGAAACAGAAAGACGCAATCAACAATTTTTTCATGCCGTTAATCCTCCTCTTTATTTGGTCGTATAACAGGCATGAAGTTAACCCACCGGTTTGGGGCGGGTCAACTTTCTGGAAATTCAATGTTCTCGCAATTGGTCTATCTGGTTTTGTAAAATTTCTCCGGGTCATATTCCCCGTAGCTTGCTGCGGGGTGATTCATTGCACATGGCTGCCTCTCCAAAGGTTTATGTGTAAGATTATTCAATATCAGAACAGGATACCTCCTGTCGATAGTCACTATTTGAGCCTCTTATGGTGGCTCTGCCAGAAGATTTTGAAAAGCCTTCCACTATATATTGTTGTTTAATGCCAAAGACACCACCACGGCCCTCGAAAACTCTGCCAATATATAAATGTTCACAATTTGCTCTTCTCTTGTTTTGCTGAGCCTCCTGCTCTCGCTTTGTGGCTTCTTCTGCTCTTTGTTTTTCAATTTTGTCAGCATTCTGCTTTTCTAGTTTAAGTGCAAGCGACAGTTTTTCCTTTGCTTTAGGAATTAATTTATCAGGATCATTAGACTTATACGTAATCATAAAGTCATTGATATCATTAGATGTTGTAGCATTTATTAATGCCTTGTGATATGCAGCATTTTTACATTCATTACTGTTTTGGTATTTAGAGCAAATCCTATCGAATATACTGAGTGCTAAACTAGCATCCGAAATTTCAATTTTTTTAGCGTAGTTCATTGCGTCTTTTAGAGGCAATGACGAGACTAGCAGCGCACTATTCGTTTTATCTTCTAGAGCCTTTTTTACTTCCTCGTAATGAGTTAGGTTACCAAACTCTTCTTGATAGTAATAATAACCTTGAGCGGCTCTAGTTCCTTTGCTAACTCCATACTGAGATGATACGGCTCCATCTACAACCCCATTTTTCATTGTTACTATATAAATGATCGAATTTTTTATAGAGCCTGAATAAACTCTATTATTCGAACCTATACTGTCAACATTCAGCTCGCCTCGACCTTGAGCTAAACCATTTATACAGTCACCTTTCCAAGTGTAGGTTCCTGATGGTTCATTAGGGTAGTAGCCGATATCTTTATCAGTTATAAGGTACAGGTTAAGTGTTTTGCTTTCCATATTGCTGACATAGCATCCATTACTATCTCTAATTAACGACATTTGTTTTATAAATTCATTGTCCAAGGCAACAAAAGCTGTAGCGGAGCTTGCGGTAATTGAAACACCATCGCCGGTATACTTGCCGTCAGCAAAAGTCGAGATAACTTTGGTGCCATTTGAATTGGTTAGGACGCCTTTACCGTCATAGCTGTTATTTGCCCATCCTCCATCATATGATCTTCCGTCTGTCCATTTGTAGGTGCCTGTACCATGCCTCTTGCCGCCTCGCATTTCGCCTTGATACTCGCTACCAGGATTACCATTACTGTACCATTGTAAAGTGCCATTACCAGAAGCGTACCCTCCTTGACAGCTACCAGACCAGGTCAGGCTATCCTCTGGTTCCACCGAACTATTATATGCCTTGCAGCCACTTTTGGAATCCGTTGTCCAGCCCGGTTCACCTGCACTGGCTACCCCAACAACCGACGTCAAAAACAATACCGATACAATTCCTATCACATTTTTTTGCATTTCAACCTCCCATGTTTTTTGACCAACGGCTTCGCCGTTGACCAGTCCGGTCAGCCTTATCGCCCGGTCGGCGTCCAACGGTGTGGTTTGGACATCGGTTTTTCACCGTTACTTTTCAAATCTGTCTCATGTCGAGGACAGCACCTCGGTTCTCTTCGTCAAATTAAGCGCGTTTGTCAGGGTAGATCTTCTGGTTGTGGTATTTGATTTTCTCGCCGTTAGTTTTTCCTGGTTTTGTCAAATGCGTGGGCTGACCCTTCTGGGTGTCCTTCTAACTCCGATTTGAGTGCAATTTACGGATAATCCATTCTACATTCGAGTTAAGAACTTTGTGAATAAAATCTAGATCCTCAGTATTATATGATGCCTGAAACGGGATAGAATGTAATTTCATAAGGTTATCAATATTGCTTTTCACTACGTCAATATGTTCAACCATGTCACAGTAAGCGTAAATTGCCTTGGCTCTCACTTTAATCATGTTACAGCTGGACAATATTTTGTCGTATAAAGGATTATAGTCGCCAGTATTCGGTATTTGTGTGACCTTAAAGATAAAATTAAAAATTTCTGGTAGCTTATTTAGCTCATTAGCAATGTTAATTGAACAATCTTGACTGGTATTTTTTACAGTATCGGCTATATCATAAAAGTGAGATTTGATAAAAACATTAGTTAGTTTGCGCTTAATATCATCAGTAGAAGTTATTTTTTGTAATGAAATAAGATTTCCAATAAGTTTATTTATTAAATTAACAACTGGCTCACTTGTATTGGCATTTAATTCTACATAATTTTTTAAACTACATATTAAAGTTTCAATTGCAAATCTGTTATGTTCAGTCAATAGTTTATGTTCATTCCAATTTTTTATTGTTCCAGATATCACTACATATATATCATCCAGCATTTCCATGGTTTTATCGTCAATAATTTTGTCATAATTTTTATTTGTAATATTTTCAATGTTTTTTGTTTTTTCGATAAGTTCATGTATTACATTGATTTGATTTGTTATTTGAATCATCCACTCAGTCCGTCGCTGAACCATAGGTTGTTCAATAAATGCATTTAAACCTTCTACCAGCACGCCACCTAGTATAGGTACTGCAGATAAAGCAGCTCTTGCAACCCTATGTGCTTTTTCAGAAATCGGCTCAACAGATGGAGCTATAAGTTCTTTATCTATTACGTCCATCACAACCTCCTTCATTCATTGGCGTAGCAAAACTTCTGTAGCCGTTGACACGGCGGTTGCTAACAGCAGTGCTGCAATGATAACCTTTTTCATAGTCTCTTCCTCCTTGTGGTTTCCGCCATTATGACGGGTTATATATTCTTTGACGGACAAGACATCAAAAGTCGGCTAAAAACGGTTGTGAGGTGAACATCAGAATGGAGACGTCCGTAGCGGAATGACTATTTGAGTACCACGATACTTTTACTTTCCAACCCGAACTTCATAAAAATCACCATGACTTTTACCATCCGCTTTACCCGGTGCCGACATTCCCGGCAGAAGTAATTTGTCCCCCAAACTACCAACTGCCGTGATTCCAGGCTTCAGCAGGCGAGTTGTATCGGGTGTCGGCATCACCCCCATTGCTTTGTAGATGGCCAACTGCGTTTCATTTTCAATAACCTCGGTCGGCGAAAGAGTCGAGCGTTCTTTAGCAAGAATCGTCTCCAGCAGAGCTGGAAGATTGGCATATTGCCGGTCGCCATTTTGTTTGTAAAGAACCTTTTCTACAATCACCCGTTTCAATCCATGTACAACAACAAATTGCGATTTTTCCGGCAACGGATAGACCACTCCCTGAACCGTCAGCACCGGCACGGGCTGCACATCCCACTTCATGATTGTGATGTCAGCACTCCCGTCAGGAGGAACCATCCATTTTTCTGTGCCGGCGGTTGCAGTTATCGCAGCAGCAGTGGTATTAAGCACTATACCGTGAGCGACAATATCATAGCGGGATTCACTGAAACAAAACCAGACCCAGCACACAGGAAGTAGAACTCCAAGCATGGCAACCAGAAATTTTCTCCGCCCAGTACCCGAATTATAGTGCCAGGGCCATGATTGGAACATATCGCTCAAATGAACCAACTGGGCAAGAGCACAGAGTAGAAGCGTGAGAGCCGACACCAAAAGTGCTTCCATCACCAAGAGGTGATGGCTCCAGTGATAACTTGGTGTGGTCAGGTAATCTATCAGAGTTATAGATCCCATCAACATGCAAACATTACAACTATTACGAGCGTTTTTTTGAATATTTCATGCATATACAGTTTCATTCCTCCATGAATATGTTCGTCAGTTTTAGTCATAGTGTAACCTTATGCAATCTGTTTTTTCCCTTCTCCGATCCACTCAACGAGCCATCTGCTGCCACCCAGGCCCATTCCTTATCCATAAAGAAGTAATAGCGTCCCATCAGTTTGCCAGTAGAGGTTTCGTAAATCCCCACATCACCAAGTTCCGTACCAATGGCAAGGAATGCGCCATTATTGGAAAAAACCAGATTCTGTTCCATGTTACCACCGAAGATTGGTGAGGCAAAGGTTGCAAAGCGGCCAATCTCTTTTTCGTCGCGATCATACAGGCGCACCGTGGTATCGGTTTTATCCATGGCATCAAGATACATAACGGCTCTGGTATTCCCGTCGCGTGAGCTTGCATAGTCATGCTCGGCGGCCGATGGAATCCTGGCACGTTCGGTTAATGGTGTCGTCGGGACAAATGTCATTGAGGCGCAATTAAAACGCCATGAACTTTCCCAATCGCTAAGCCATTGCTTTTCTTTAGCAGGCGGATAAGGAAATTCTTTCAGGATCGAGCCATCGTCAAGGGAATAAAGAAAGGCACTGTGCATCTGAAAAACGGCTCTGTTGGTGGTGAAATCCGCACAGATCAGATAGTTCACAGAGGCATTGGTGGGGAGATTTTCCAGCAGCGTATCCTTCAACAACTGCCCGGTGGTCATATCGTAGCGACTCACCATGGCATACCATTCGCCGTTATGCCTGTATCTGTTGTTTAATACCAACGCCTGACTGCTGCCGTCTGAATACAGAATGCCGTTGGTCTGTTGACTGCGTTCAACCAGCTTGATCTTCTCCATTGAGGGATAACGCCAGATGACCATGCCATCCCTGCCAAAACCAAACAGCCGAGTGCCGTCGCTGGAAAAGTTGAGCTGAAAATAGTCGGTGTCTGTGGCTGCAAGTTTTTCCAGTTGCCCCTTCTTCAGATTGAATTGTTGTAACGGTGTGCCGCGATGCGAGATCAGCAATGAGGAGCTATCAGGGGAGAAAGCCAATGCTTGAATTGTTGGACGACGTTTTTCCAGTGAAGCGTATGCCGGTGGTGTCTTGCCGGCCAGCAGTTGTCGATAATCATAGATTTGCACCCCCTTCGATTCGGCAATCAACAAAAATTTGCCATCTGGTGATTCACCCATATCATAATAGCTTGTCCCTTTCGGCTCAAAGCGGGCGATCTGCTTGCCGGTACTAAGTTCAATAATCGAAGAGTGCTGGCTGGCAGCAGTAAACAGATACTTTCCGTCACGCGAAAAGCCGCCGTAGAAGGGGAGTCCGTCATTAAAATCTACACTCTGCACAAGTTTCCCCGTGGCACTCTCCCAAACCGGATATTCACTTACGGCGACACCTGCTGAAAAACGGATCGGCATTCCAGCGGTTATATATCTGCCATCTGCTGAAAAAGAGATGCGGTTGGCGGCACCGCCCAGTTTGTGACCCATGGTTGCCAGCGTTTGTCCGCTAACAGTATTGATTATTACAATTTCACCACCCTTCGACAGGGCGATGGTTGTGCCGTTTGGTGATAGCGTCATGGCGGTTGGTTCGGTATATCGGGAATACGTAGTAACCGGAGGTCCAAAAGACATAAACTCTTTACCATCCAGGGAACGATAAAGTGTGCCGTAGTTGTCGATCAGATATATTTTAGCCGCATCGCCACTGATTGCCATGGCGGCTGGGAAGCGCATTTTGTCACTGGTGTTGGGTTGCAGAGCACAGGATATTTTTTTACTGATGCCGCGTTGCACATTATGAAGCGTAACTTCAGCATCAACATCGGCAACTGCGGCCCAGTTGCCATCCGAGGTAAGCAACGCACATTCATGGGAAACCTCTTGTGCCAGTTCACGCCGTTGCAAAATGCGATCATTCAGGAAATCCCATTCGATCAAGACGCCCTTGTAATCGAGTGAGATGACACGCTTGCTGTCCTGAGTAAAGCGGGCGGCAACGACATTGTGGGCAGGCGGCTCAAGATAGGTGTAGGGTGATTCTGCTGCTTTAGCTGAGTACGGCAGAGACAATATAAAGGCGGTAAAAAACAGCCTGATACATTTAAAAATCACTACTCACCTTCCTTAATGACATTTCTGCTGCGAAGAAAAACATCCGGCAGGCAATGTGAAACATCAGGATTTCCCCAGTAACTATTCATCTGCCCACAAACCCGAACACCCGCTTCTTCGCCGGTTCTTCCTCAATCCAGATGCGAATATCCTCATACACACCACCTTCGTTGGCATACTCCACATAATTCCGAGCTGTCTCCAGCCATTCTTTGGTGGATGGCCGCACACTTTCCAGCGCCTTCTTCATATCAGCCATGTTGATATCCCGCTCGTTACCACTATCAAGCACCTCAAATAATACCTCTTCAGCTGCGGTATCAACCAGCGCAGTCAGGTCGGCTCCAGAGAACTGCCGGGTCTGTTCAGCCAGCCAGACAAAATCCAAGCCAGAATGTGGACGATTGCGGAATGCAAGCCGTAGAACAGCTTCGCGGCCGACCCTATCCGGCGGTGGCACAAAAATCAACTGATCAAACCTGCCAGGACGTTTGAAAGCAGAATCCACATCCCACGGCGCATTAGTCGCGCCAATCACCAGCAGTTCGCTATTATCGGTATCAGCACCATCCATCTGATTGAGAAAAGCGTTGATAGTGCCGGTTATGGCAGAATTACGGGAAAGATCACGCTTACGCCCCAATGCATCGATTTCATCAATAAACATAATCGCCGGTCGGTGTTTTCGGGCAGCTTCAAATAACCTGAATACGTTGCGCTCGCTGTTACCAACATACATATTGAGAATGTCGTGCAGGCCGATACTGAAAAATGCCGCCTTGCACTCCCCTGCAATGGCACGGGCAAAGAAGGTTTTGCCGCATCCCGGCGGGCCGTACATCAAAATACCCCCTCCGGCTGTGGTTCGGTATTTACGGAACAGTTCAGGGTTTTGAAAAGGCTGGATGATCTTCATGCGGGCGCTCTTTTTCAGAGCGTCCATGCCGCCGACGTCGTCAAAGGTAATACCCTTGTCACCCGGCATCAACGGGACAAAGTCGGACAACTCTTCCAGGCGATCGGCATTTTGCTGTCTGATGCGGATGCGCGGAGTATGGTTGTAGCGGGCAAAGAGCGCCAGCAACGGTTCAGGGTAATAACCGGGCAATAGTTCAAGCATGTCAGACAGCGTATTTTCTGCTTCTTCCGGTCGGCCATCTTCCAGTAATGCCCGTATCAACGACGGAAACAGTTTCCTGACGGTTTCGTCGGCAAGAGATTTCCTCATTGCCAGTGGAGCCAGAAACCGCAGTGCTCCCTTGTTATTTCCCGCTTCAAGAGTCGCAATTCCCACCTCAAGCAACACCCATTCCTCTGGCTCTGTCTCGTCAACAAAAACCCCCAGCACATCACATACCTGTTGCCAGCACCCGGCATCGGCCAGCTTGACGGCATACAACCGGGCAAGATCGCGATTGTTTGGGGTCGCCCGCCAGGCGCTTTCCAATAAAGTCAATTCGTTCATGGTGTCAATCTCCTTTTAACGACAACCGGTAATAGCGATGAGCCAGATATAGCGCTATTACATACATGATAAGCAGTGCCTGAAGCCTGAAGCCTATATCCTGAATACCCATGATGGCGAGAAATACCAAGGGCAACAGTGAGAGTACTCCAAAACGGCACGAGGCCATGACACAGGTTTTAAATGAAGCTATTCCGGCAGCAGCATACAAGAGCGGTGCGGTGGCCATTACAAAAAGCAGGTACGGCGGCGTCTTGTATATCACGCCGAACAAAAACAGAGTCGGCAGCAACGCCAGTGCTGCTGATGCAGCCGCAGCCCTGGCAGGAATCCACTCCTGCAGAAGATCAGTCGCACGTCCACACTTGAAAGCATTCACAAGCTGGCGCCAGCGTTCTTGCAATTCCTCAACCGTATCAACCAGAGAGTATTTAGCCACAAGCACTACTATGCCGACAATAACGGCAAACAGCAGCGCCCCCGGTATCGTTGCGACATCAAACTTCCCCAGCCAGGCATTACTAATTATCACCACCGAGGCAAACATCACCATAAAAGAAATAACATGGTGCCATGTGCGTTTTATCAGATAAAACCCCGCAAGAGCGCCAAACATGAAGCTTTGGTCTAAAAATTTCGAGACGGCAGCATGTTCACGGAACATTCCGAATAGTGCAACAGCCAGGATCAACAGGGCATTCAGGGCAAGGGTGCGAGGAAATTGACGGGCGTACAGATTATAGAGTCCCTGCTGAGCTTGATCGGTTGGAGAGAGTGATAGTGCCTGCCGGAACAGGCATATCTTCTGCCACAATCCCTTGGACATGCGCCCCTTTAGTGACAAGGCATCGACATTGCGGGGATCGTCCTGCAACACGCCATTGATCAGGACTTCAGCGCGCTTATTATTATCCAGCAGATATTCCAGCGTTGCCAGAAAAGTGCGGTATTTAACATTTTCCGGTTCCAGTTCCACTGCAGTTTCGGCAGATTCCAGAGCATCACGATTCTGATCCAGTTTGTGCAGATTGAAGGCTCGGAAATAATGATATTGGGGATCTTCAGGATCAAGAGCCAGAGCTAATTCGGACTGCTCCAGCGCCTTTTTATACATCCCAACGAAGCCAAGTACAGAGGCATACATTATCAGCAAATCCGGTTCACCCGGATGCCTGGCAAGCGCCAGTTCCACAAGCGCTACCGCATCATTGTGACGCTTCAGTGATTGCATGGCAAACACGCAGCAGCGACAACCCTGCACAGCCGGATCAAGGTTGTCAAGCACCGGCATCAGCAGTTTCAGCACCTCTTCATGGCGGCCAAGCTCGCATAGCAGTTCAGCCCTGGTCAGCAGGGGCGAGGTGTCGGAGTCGTTTGTCAGCAGGGAGTTTTGCATAATCTTGAACGCTCCAGGATTTGTGGTGTTATTTTGTTTGACGGACAGGTGAGGTTTTTTATTGCGAAGATAATTTTGGGCAGCCGTTTGGCTGCCATAGGGTAATCATTTACAGTGTTATCTGATAACGTATTTCATTTTACTTTATTCGGCACTCTAACTGCCTTAATTTTGGAGAGTTTACTGCTTTCTACTCGTTAATTTTGATTTTATCATAGGGTGTAAGTGGAGAAGAAGCTCCAGAAGCGCCAGCGGTTTGTCCGAGTTCATTTCGATATTTTTCCATGCTATGGGGCTCGAAATATTTTAAAATGAAGCGTGCCCACATCCACAATTGTCCAAGAAATGATCTGCGATTCTGTAATTCATTGAAATATTCTCCATTCGTATGGAATACGTATGGTTGATCTGAATAACCAAGAAACCGCGGAGGAACGAGTGGTACAATATCACCTTGGCGCTGTATTTGGGTGGGTGGTCCATTTGATGAAAGAAAGCTGGTGAAGTAGTCACAATACCGTGGGGCCCCAAAGGTAATTACTGAGGTAGGAGCAATTTGGATAAAGTTTTCCGCAATCGCAGCTACAGCTCCGCCTAGTGAATGACCTGTCAGAAAAACGTGATTAATATTTCCCAGGTTGTTGTCATGGATTGCATCCAAGATTCTATAAGATATTCTTAGAGCTTCTTCTGCGAAGCCCTTATGTAAGCGGGCATTGATATAATTTGATGCATAGGGTGAGTGATAACGAAACCGTTGATTAACCTGAAGGAGCTTTGAGCGTATGTTAATCCGCCAATCGAAAAGAAACTGGGTACCTCTGAATCCTATGAACAACATACCGTTGAATGCTATTCCCACAGCTACAATTCCGGGGTCTACTACTACAAAATATTTAATGGATTCAAGGCCTTGTAAATAATTACCAACATTAGCTGGAACCCCTCCCGCAATAATTTTTTGATACTCCTCGCAGGGGATAACCTTTGCCCGCTTACTGCATTTATCATCGATTTCAAACTTTGTCACATGATGATAGGCTAGCTCTGCAACAAGAGCGCAGACGTATCTGACAATTGGGTCTCTGTTGTCTATAGGGGAACATATAGTCGAAACAAGGCTGTAAAACTCATCGAAAGCATTCATACGTTCCTGTTCTTCTCTAATCCTTACTAATGCAGCATCCAATTCAATTGCATTTTTGAGTGCTGCATTAAATACATCTGCCATCTTTTTCTTAAGTTCTTCGGGAAGTGAAATTGCTGCCATAGTATGGTAACTTCCTTATTGTTTTCACCCACGATCCTTTTGGCTAATCTTCCATCTGACTGAAAATTACTTATACATTTTAAAATGTCGCAGTGTTCTTTTCATACTAATCACTTTAACTGGGCTTCGCCATAAACACACAAATCTACATTTTCGCTCTATCAAAATCCATGCAATCTAAAGGCAGCTTCCAGGCCGCCTGTCCGACATAACAGCTATATTCAGCTATTTGCAGCAGTCTCTCGCTGCCTCATAAAGTGTTTTAAAGTTAGTTGAAATGCAATAAAACACATTTGATGGAGAATATTCCGTAATTCCATATTCCGTAAAGTCTCCGCATACTATTTTTGTAGTTCTTATTCCATTTCTAAATCAAATATGATATAAATACCTCATTCCCCTATCCGGAGGCGAGGTATGGCACGTAGAGCAGTTGGTCACCAGTTTCTTGAAAAGGCAAAAGAGCTTTTGGTCAGCGCCAAGACGGCAAAAGAAGTTAGGCAGGCTCAGGCTGTTATT
>CAJBRY010000239.1 GCA_903958085.1 uncultured Geobacteraceae bacterium | reverse complement strand
CTAAAGTCATCAAAATCCAGTTTAGATGATGTTATTGAAATATTTGCTTTAGGATTGTTGCCAGTTCCAAATATTCCACTAATATTAAAATTAGAAGAATTGATAAGTCCAGATATGTTCTCTAGGGATACATAATTTTTTTTCAACGTAAACTGAGCATTAAGCCTTTTGATAGATGCCTCAGGCTGATTTTTGGCAAGATTTAGGTCGCGCAGATATAACTGCTGTGCTGAAACAGAAAACTCCCCCTCGGGATTTTTTAAGCTTTTTATTGCAGTCTTGAAATTAATTACTGAGTCACCATATCGTGCGGTGATAGTGGATGAATCCATACTGTTTCCTTTGAATGTTAGCGTACCGTTGATGTCGCTAATCTGTTTGAGGCTTTCCTCGGGAGTAAGGGAAAATTTACTGAGATTTACTGCGCCATAATAGTTGAAGGCGCTCATATCGCTTGGATCTCCACCACCTTTTATTTTTGCCTGCACCAACCCCTTGATTTTATATTTCTGCCACATTGGTAAAACTGTTGCTGACTCATTTAAAGCGAACCTATTGGATTGAAGATCAAAACCGAGATATGGCTTATCACTATATCCAATCAAGCCGCTTCCAGTAATAACAAGAGGTTGAAGTGTATAGGCAACTGATGTGACAGTTGTTGAATTTGCACCGATTATACTACTAAACTTCAGGTTATGTGGCATTGAACTGGGTTTACTGACATAACCTGTCAGAGTGTAGGCCGTTTGCGTGAGATCCCAGTCTCCATTTAGATTGTAGTTCGAATAATGACCGTTTCCTGTGAGTTTTAACAAAGATTTGTTGCTGTATTCCAGTTGTGGAATACCGGCAATTGTTGCCAGCCAGCCCATCTCGGGTGCGAGTGGCGTTATATTCATATTGACAGGGTAGTAGGAGATCTCCTTTGTATTATATTCTGTAATGGAGCCATTTAGAGTAAAAGGTGAGGTTCCGAAACTTCCACTCATTCCGATCAGATTAAAGTTTTTATCTTTTAGTTCAACAATTCCGTTTAAATTAGTGAACGCGGGGGCTTTTGGACCATAACTCAACACGGCTTTTTCTACTGGCCCCCTGATAAAAAGTGTTTTATGGTTTTGCCCGATCTCCATATGGGCAATTTGGCTTATTCGCCCATCAAGAATGCCGGTGTCAAGTTTGAAGACTCCTGATTTAATTTTGTTCTCAATGTAGTCAGATGTACCTGCCGGTATGATTCCATATGGCACATAGTTTCTTACATCCTCATAGCGAAATGTAGATGGCGTACTGGCTTTTGCAATAATTCTCGGGTCTTTGGTCAAATAGTCTTGAAGTTGAAAGCTTCCCTTTATTTTAAAACCTTCCATTCCGATTTCGACTGCTGAAATGTCAATTAACTGTTTAGTCAATGCCATTTTGTAATCTAATTGAAGCATTTTGGGTGAAAGCGAAGCATGAAAAACAGTCGGCCAATTAACTTTTAATGCACTTATATGGATTTTGCCTTTGGCAGAGAAATCCTGAGCTTTGCCCTTAAAACTGCTTTCAAAATCCAATCTGCCACCGGTATTTTCAAACGGAATATATTTTCCAAAATATGGCCAGCATCTTCCAATTTCTACTTGTTTTAGTGCTAGATCACCATCTACTTCTGTTTCAATCAAGGACTTTTTTTCATCAGGCAAACGTATTCGAGCGTTTATTGAAATGTCAGTTTCTGGGCCATTTAGAGGTGGTACTGACCCAGAAAATTTAAGATGGCCGGTTTTACCTCGCCCAAGATTGTTTGCAGTTAGTGAAATATTTTGCATGTTGACTATAAGTAAATCTTTTCGTCCCGCAGAATCTTTCCATTGTAGAGTACCGTTATTAATTCGGATTTTTTTAAGATTTACCTGTACGTCACTTTTGTCAGACTTTAACAGGTCATCGATATTTAATTTCCCGTCTGAATTACGTGACAGTGCAATATTTACCTCGTCCAAAATTATATTCTTCAACTCAACTTTTTTATTCAACAGCGGCATTAAAGCTAATTTAACTGTGATTTCTTTTGCTGAAATGAAATCATTTTTACCGTCCTGTGCTTTGACAATAAAAGTCTGAAATCTGAAGGATGGACCGAAATGCCAGGCAAAAGAACCGGATCTAAAGCTGACCTGACGTTTGATGCTTTTCTGGAGTACCGTGATGATTTCGTTCCTGTAAGCATTTACATCCAGAAGATAAGGCAAAAATAATGCAGAGGCGGTTATTATGGTTACAACGACTACTAGAAAAACACCTGACAGTTTAATTAACCGGGAAAATTTTTTCACGTTAACGGTACCCCTGTTGTTACCCTTACACGTCGAATCCTTTTTCTATCAATATTTTCAACAGTGAAGCGGTTATCGCCAAACACAATGCTTTCCCCCTGTAACAACAAACGCCCTGATTGAGCAAGCAAAAAACCTGCGATGGTTGAATATGGCGCATCTTCAGGCAGATGCAGGCCGAGCCTCAAATTTACCTCCCTTACTGTAAGCATGCCGTCAACTAAATAATCATCATTGTCCTCTATACACTGATCTTGAGAAATTTCATCGAACTCGTCATCAATTTCTCCAACAATTTCTTCAAGCAGATCTTCCAGAGTAATAATTCCATCAAAGCCGCCATATTCATCAACAACCAGAATCATATGTGTACGAGCAGATTGCATTTGCTTTAAGGCGGTGCTTAACTGAGCATTTGCTGGTATGAACCGAGGCGGATGTATAAGAGCTCCGAGATTAAAATCAAGCGTATCGGGATGCGACAGAAAAGGCTCAAGATCTCTTCTGACTACAATACCGAGTATATTGTCGAGTTGATCTTGGTAAACCGGCATTCTTGAATACCCAAGTGAATTGAACTCCGCAAGAGTCTCCTTCAGCGTGGATGTTACAGCGATAGCGGCAACAGCATTTCGAGGTATCATAACATCTTGTACTTCCGAATCGGAAAATTCGAAAACCCGGTAAAGTAGCTGCTGTTCGTCCGCTTCAAGTGTGCCGCTAGAGCGAGAGATGCTAATTATTTGGCGTAATTCATCAACAGTATATGTACTTGCATGGTCAAGTGAAGTTTGCAACCCCAAAAGCTTTATGCTGCTTCTCCCCGCGAAGTCTAGTATTCTTATCGGCCAGCTAAACAAAGCATGGAACAGCCTCATCGGCCAGGCAACGGCAAGTGCAACGCTCTCAGCGCGGTCAAGAGCCAGTGTTTTGGGAGCAAGTTCACCAAGGACGATATGCAGAAAAGTGATGACTGAAAATGCGCTTGCGAATGCAATTGTATGGCGAACTGTATCAGAAACCAGATCATGCAGCGGTGCTTCAAGTAGGCGTGATAGAGCTGGTTCGCCTACCCAACCCAATGCCAGTGATGCCATAGTTATCCCAAGTTGAGTCGCTGAGATATATGAATTCAAATTATCAAGCATTTCAAGGAGTTTAACTGCGCGAAGATCACCTGATTCCGCAAGTGAAACTACTCTGGAACGACGAACTGATACGAGTGAGAATTCAGCGGCAACAAAAAAACCGTTTGCGGCAACGAGAAGTATTACAAGAAAAAGATAAGGCAATGTTTGATTCATGATGGCATAATCCTACATGGGGTTGAATGATGTCAACTGCAACATTCAGATTATTATTATAGTTTGACCAAATTTATGATTCATGTTAGCGTTTTTAACCAATTTTCTATGAAATGGAATTATATATT
Source organism: uncultured Geobacteraceae bacterium (assembly GCA_903958085.1). Taxonomy (GTDB): domain Bacteria; phylum Desulfobacterota; class Desulfuromonadia; order Geobacterales; family Pseudopelobacteraceae; genus JACRCG01. Next base: position 5,087 of record CAJBRY010000239.1, on the reverse strand, counting down.
GACTCCCAACTTACTGATTATACTGTCTTTATTGCTGTTTTTTACTGCGTGCTCCCGTTTTACTCCGGTTCCCAAAGTTATCCCGCCTCCAGTTATAAAAAAAGTCCAGGATAAACACGCGCGTTCTTTATACCTTTTTTCCCTCGCAAGGATTGCAGCACTTGATAATGACTACCCTTCAGCTCTGAATCTGCTGCGTGAGGCAATTTTGATTGAGCCTGATTCTGCAAGACTGCATGGAGAAGTTGCAGACATTAAACTTAAAATAGGGCAGGTTCCCGAAGCTTTGGAGTTTATAAACAAATCCATTGCACTTGATCCGGAATATAGGCCTCCGTATGTACTGGGGGGCATTCTTATGGCTTCGGCAGGAAAAGATTGGGAAGCGGCGGATTATCTACGCAAAGCGGTCAAAATTGATCCTTCCAAAGAAGACGCATATCTGCATCTTGCTCTCTCATTGACTCGTCTGTTCGAATATGAGGAGGCTGTTTCTACGCTTAAGACTCTTGTCAAGTTAAATCCTGATTATATTCTTGGTTATTATTATCTTGGACGTACCTACAGCCAGATGAAACTTTATCGTGATGCTTTAGGATATTTCACAAAAGTACTTGAATTAAAACCGGAATTTGATCAGGCTGTTATTGACAAAGCGGCAACATTTGAGGCTCTGGGTGATTATTCTCAAGCAATTGATACGTACCGAACGCTTGTTAATCAGGACGAGCAGCGTGCAACCGTACTACAGCGATTGATTCAGCTATTACTCCAACAACGGCGTTATACAGAGGCATTGGAATATCTCAAGCAGTCTGCACAATCTGGACTTGGCGGGCAGGAAACGAACCGGAAAATTGGTTTGGTTCACATAGAGCTTGAGCAGTACGATGAGGCTATCTCTGTCTTTGGGGAAATGCTCGAGAAAGATCCTTCTGCTGACAATATCCATTTTTATCGTGCTATTGCTTATAAGGAAAAAGATGATCTGGATAATGCATATTCCGAGTTTAATAAAATCTCAAAAAACTCTTCACAGTATTTTGAAGCAATCAGTCATATTTCCATGATTCTTAAGGAACAGGGCAAAATTGATGCAGCCATTAACGTTTTTAAAGAGGCTATTGCTGTAACTCCTGGCAATATTGATCTATACCTGAATCTGTCTACTCTCTATGAATCTATTGAGAAACCTCAGGCAGCTCTCGATTTTTTACTATTAAATGAACAGCAATTTGAGAAGGAATCACGTCTGCATTTTCGGATTGGAGTGCTTCAGGACAAACTCGGGAAGCGGACTGAATCTATAAAACGTATGAAAATCGTGCTGCAGCTTGATCCAAAAGATCCTCAGGCTCTTAATTATCTCGGTTACACATATGCCGAAATGGGCCAGCATCTCGAAGAAGCGCTTAAATATTTATTGCAGGCCGTTGCTATTCGGCCCAGGGATGCTTTTATCCTGGACAGCCTCGGATGGACATATTACAAGCTGAAACTTTATGACGACGCCTTGAAATACCTTGAAGAAGCTGTATCTATTGTTGATGATGATTCTACTATTTTGGAACATCTGGGGGATATATTTTCAGTTCGTCGGACCTATAAAAAAGCGCTTAAGACGTATCAAAGGGCATTGGAACTTGATCCTGAGCGCAAAGAACTTTCCGAAAAGATTCGTAAGCTAAAAGGGGAGCAGGGCGAAAAATGATACCGTCGCCTGTCGTGCGGTGTTTGCTGTTGATTCTGCTGTTTTGTATTGTTATTGTTTCTTGCAACCAGCCCGACACCACAAAATTGCTTATTTCTTCCAATGCTCCGGCTATACCTGCAACGGGTGATTCACTTGTCGAAGGTACCATTGGTGAAGCTTCAACTCTCATTCCAATTCTTGCATCCGATGCTTCTTCACATGCCGTCGCTGGTCAGATATATAATGGGCTGGTAAAATACGATAAAAACCTCAATATTGTTGGTGATCTTGCTGAATCTTTTGATATTTCCTCTGATGGTCTTACGATCACCTTTCATCTCCGCAGTAATGTAAAATGGCATGACGGCGCTCCGTTTAGCTCAAAAGATGTAATTTACACCTATAACGTGACGATTGATCCTAAAACGCCCACTGCATACGCTGAAGATTTTAAACAGGTAAAGAGTATTATTGCGCCCGATTCACAAACTATCCGTGTCGTATATGCCGCTCCTTTTGCGCCTGCTCTCGCATCCTGGGGAGTGAATATACTTCCTTCTCATCTTCTGGAAGGAAAAGATATTTCCAAGAGTCCATTGGCAAGGAAGCCTGTTGGTACTGGACCGTACTGTTTCAAAGAGTGGGTGTCAGGGCAGAAAATTGTGCTTGAAGCCAACAAGGAATATTTTGAGGGTCGTCCATATATTGATCGCTTCATCTATCGCATAATACCTGACACATCAACTATGTATATGGAATTAAAGGCAGGTGCCATCGACCTTATGAACCTCACTCCGGTTCAATACGCGAGACAGACAGCGTCAAATAGTTTCATGAATCGGTTCAACAAATATCGTTATCCATCCTCAAGCTATCTCTATATGGGCTACAATCTTCGCCATCCGTTCTTCGGTGACAAGCGCATTCGCCAGGCAATCACCGCAGCGATCAATAAGGATGAACTGATTCAGGGGGTACTATTCGGAATGGGTCAGAAAGCACACGGCCCGATAGTTCCAGGGCGATGGGCCTATAATTCTTCTGTTAAGGACATTGGCTATAATCCTGAACATGCCGCTGAACTGCTTGCACAAGCCGGCTGGAAAGAGAAAAACAGTGACGGGGTTCTGGTGAAGAACGGAAAGCCTTTCAAGTTCACTATTCTTACAAATCAGGGAAATCAGCAGAGACTGATGACCGCGCAGATCATTCAGCAGCGTCTGCGTCAGGTTGGAATTGACGTAAAAATTCGAATTGTTGAATGGGCGGCATTTCTGAAGGAGTTTGTTAATAAAGGTAACTTTGAAGTTGTTCTCCTAGCTTGGAGTATTTCGCAGGATCCGGATATGTATGATGTCTGGCATTCCAGTAAAAACAGGCCTGGTGAGTTAAATTTTGTCGGTTTTAATAATGCGGAGGTTGACCGCCTCCTGATAGAAGGGCGCAGCACTTTTGATATGGAAAAACGTAAACAGGCATACTTTCAAATTCAGAATATTCTTGCCGAAGAGCAACCTTACACTTTCCTCTATGTTCCGGACGCACTGCCGGTAGTTACTTCAAGAATTCGTGGAGTTGAACCGGCGCCTGCCGGTATAGGACATAATCAAAACTTCTGGTATGTGCCTAAAAATGAGCAGGTGTATGTTCCATGATTTTTTAGTAATTTATCGAGGCTGAAACCAGTTTTCACCTAATTATCCCCACTTGCGCGAAAATGTCTGTGCTGACTAGCTTCAGCTACAATGAGTAATTTTGAAAAATAGTTGCTGCGTGAGTCCGGGTAGGGGTCGTTTTGTTGGTCTTTTCGAAAATATTTTGGTGCCACTAAATTTGCAGTTGACTTTTTCGCGACATCCTATTAAAGATAAAAAAGCTCTTGTTTGTGTTGTTAAAATTTGATAAAAGTGCAGACAAATTTGCCTGCATTGACATTTTTGCTGTTGGGGATAGACTTTAAATACGCTTTTCTTGCCGCTGCTAAACAGGCGGTAAATTATTTCACAGGAGGGAAGTATGAATGTAGTTACGCTCAGTCAGTGGCAGTTTGCGGCGACCTGTATGTTTCACTGGATATTTGTCCCGCTGACGCTAGGGTTGTCAATAATGACAGCCTGGATGGAGACCAGGTATGTGATTACCGGAGACGAAATGTGGCTGCGGATGACAAAATTTTGGGGGAAACTGTTCCTTATAAATTTTGCTTTGGGTGTAGTGACCGGGATTACGATGGAATTTCAGTTTGGCTTGAACTGGGCTGAATATTCTCGTTATGTTGGTGATATTTTTGGAGCTCCTTTGGCTATCGAGGCGACTCTCACATTCTTTCTTGAATCTGTATTTATCGGTGTATGGATTTTTGGCTGGAAGAAAATATCGAAAAAAGTTCATGCACTTTCAATATGGCTTGCTGCTATTGCAACCAATCTTTCAGCACTTTTTATTCTTCTTGCAAATGCCTGGATGCAGAATCCAGTAGGCTATGCAATTCGAAACGGCAGGGCTGAAATGACTGATTTTCCTGCGGTAGTGACTAATACCTACGGAATTATCAAATTTTCACATACTTTGATGTCCGGTTATGCTTTGGCTGCGTTCGTCATTATGGGAGTTTCGGCCTGGCATCTGTTGCGAAACAACGAAATAGAGTTCTTTAAGCGATCCTTTAAAATGGCAGCGGTTTGGGCTTTTGTTGCCTCGGTAATTGTCGGCGCAACTGGTGATTTCCACGCCGTTGAAATTGCAAAGGTACAACCTACAAAATTTGCTGCGATGGAATCAGTTTGGGAAACAAAGAGGAATGCAGGCATGAGTCTATTCCTCATACCTGATTCAAATGGTGAACGTAATGCCGTTGAAGCATTGACTATTCCCGGCATGCTCAGTTTTATGGCTTTTCACGACACAAATGGTGAAGTCAAAGGCCTCAAGGATTATCCAAAAGAGATGCGCCCACCTGTAGCGCCAACCTTTATCAGTTTCAGGCTTATGGTTGCAATCGGTACATTTATGATAATAGTCAGTCTTATTGCAATTGTGCTTTCCAGAAAAGAGAACTTTCTGGAAAAACGCGCTTTTCTTTTGCTTATGTTGCTCTCAATTCCAGCTCCTTATCTCGCAGAGCAGTTTGGTTGGTTGGTTGCCGAGTTGGGACGTCAGCCCTGGATTGTATATGGTGTTATGAAAACAGCAGATGCTGTTTCGAAATCTGTTACCGTAACTCAGGTTGCCTTATCACTCCTTGGTTTTACTGTCCTCTACGGTCTGCTTGGCGCCGTTGATATTTTCCTCTTGGTCAAGTACGCAAAGAAAGGTCCTGATAAGGACACATCAAGCATTCTCAATATCAAAGGGAGGGCATAACCCATGGATATTTCAGTATTCCAAATTACCT
>CAJBRY010000238.1 GCA_903958085.1 uncultured Geobacteraceae bacterium | reverse complement strand
GTCCACAATGGATGGGGTTCAATTCACCTATTTCAAAAGCGGTGTAAGAAATGGGGGAGTGTTCACCTCTACATTAGCCAATACATTCACGCTCAGTATTACAAATGCCCTGGACGCCTATTCTGGAAAGATTCTGGATACAGCGGCAGATCCATACTGCGTTGAAGTTCCATTTGAGAACACCACAGCGGTTGAATACTTGATTGGGTTAAAATACGCTGAAGTGGCAGAGACCACAGAAGACAATCCCAGGACAGCTACCCAAAAGGAATATCGGAGTTACACGGAAGAGATTGGAGATCTTGGAATCCCGTATGATGTGGTAGATGCTGGAACTTATATAACGCTGAGGCTTGATACGATACTCCAGGACGGCTTGGATGCTACTGGTAGAAAGGTTCGAGTTTATTTGACCGCTCCTCTTACTACTGTGGATGCCGTGGCATTTGAAGAATGTACCGTTTACTATAGCGGGGGCCATAATTATATAGACACTATTGGGAAACTGGGCCAAGTTACAATATCAACTACTGAAGCCAACTATCAGGTATTCGCAAAGGGACCAACGGTTAAAACTGGTTCGATGGTTGCCTCGGATATTAACACCAACGGATATATTTACCTCGGTAAGATAACGGGCAATGGAGGGACACCAACAGCCTTCGATTATACAGGTGTTATTGACCTGTCTATGTGGGTTGGAAATATCCTTTTAAACCTCACCCAGATTTATAAGGATGTCTACACAACTCCGGTTATATGGAATGATGATGGGCTTGCCAATTTGGCCAAGCCGCTTGAAACTAAGTTCACCGAGCTGGAAAAACAGACTCCTTCATCTGGCGCAAACAACGTGGGGCTTGAGGCTATTGTCGGCACGACTGACTCGATAGCACTCGACACGACGGTGTTTGATGGCATCAGTCAGGTGTTAGGGTATGTAAATGATATCCAAGACACCGATACGACCTTTGCCGGGGACAATACGCATAGCGGAGACAATGAATTCAGCGGTGATAATGAGTTTGGTGGGGATAATACGTTTACGGGAGATAACGAGTTTACGGGAACATGTACCGCGACTAATTTTAATCTTGTATTCACTGGTACATCGGGAGAAGTTTTGACGGCTGGAGATCCTGTTGGCATTTATGATGGCAAGGTTTACAAATCCATTGGGCCAGATGTATCCACCGCTGTCACTTATGCTTCAACCGATGTAATAAAGGGGAGTGTTTCCGCTGTTTTTGTGGATACGGATAAGATTGTTTGTGCTTATATTCGCGATTCGGATGGTGTTGGAATATGTCGCATAGGTACGGTTACTGGAACCAGCGTGGTCTATGGTGATGCGATTATATTTAATGCAACTGGCGGAACGGCTTCGCTGAAAATGGCTCGCGTCGATACAAACAAGATTGTTATTGCATGGATAAACGAGCCCCTCCAAGAAAACGCACAATTTACAGTTGGTACAGTGGCTGGCGCAACCATTACATTTGCTGCCGATATAGCCATTACCATAGGAGATAATGTAACGACTATCGAGCTATGTCAACTGGCAACGAATGTACTGGGAGCATATTATACTAGTGGTACGGGTATGTACCAGGCAATCATCACAACGGCTGCTGCTCCGGCGACAGTTGTGTCTAATGTGTTAATGATAGCCAGCAGGGCATTCCCGGCTGGTGATATTTATAAGATAAAGATGTTGTCTGCGTCCAAGGCGGTCATGTTTTATCATGGGCACCCGAATGGAGCCAGGATTTTGTATGCTAGGATTGGTGATTTCTTGGTCAACGCTGTGACGTGGAGTGCCGAAAGAGAAGATTCGATATTGCTGGAAGTTGGTGATACGATAATTGACTCGTTTGATTTTGTCGCCGTTGACACTCATACGATTGCATTTATGTATGCCGTCACTGGCACTGTTGAGTTGCGGTTGCAAATGGTTACTGTCAACTACCTTGATGCTGCTTGTGCGTCTATGGTTGATAGTTATACTTTTTGTCCTTCGGCAGACTATACCGTATTGGGGGGTTGGGGTAATACTGTTGTCGCTGAATATGTAATTAAGCTGAATGATGATAATTTGGTTTGTTCATACACTGATGATAGTGGCAGTAATATTAGAATAATTACCATGAATGGCGAGCGTGAACTTGGACATGTTGTGTTCAGCCCAGTTGAATCAACATATTTGTCTGAATTTTTTAATGCCGATCTGTTGGATGAGGGCAAATGTGTGTTTTCGTGTTGGAGCAAGGCAGTGGCCGGTGGGGCAATATCCAGACCACGCTCTATCATTGTTAGGGATATTCGATTAGATGGTTTTGTGATGACGTCTGTTGGCGCGGCGGTTCCCGCGACGGTTGCTATTGCTGGAATTTTTTTGGATTCTTCTGCGTATGTTGCACACAATAACTATTATGTTCAGCCTGACGGCTCCCTCTCGACGGTTGTCACCAGAAAGAAAGCCGGTCGTGCCTATTCGGCGGACTATTTGTTTATTGAAAAATAATTTGGATGTGAGTTTCGCCAATGAAAATCGACCACCCCTCCCATCTGCTTACTGAATCAATCTTCCACGCTCAGGTCGAATCGAACGAATACCGGCTCGTCTATTTTGGGACGAAGACCTGCAATGCGAGCGGAGAAGCTGCTGTTGCCATGCCCTCCTGGTTCGCTGATATCTGCGATGTGGACGAGGTCTCTTATGCCCTGACTCCCGTTTCGCTGTACAAGCCGTATTACGTCAAGACGCCAATTAGTTCAGGTTCTCCGATGACTTTCGTAATCGCTGGCGGGGAACTGAACTCTATTGTCTCCTGGCAGATTTCAGCCTTGAGGAAAGACAAGTTTGCCTTGGACTCACCTATTGTCGTAGAGCAGGACAAGGGGGACAACGTGGGATATTATAACTACAAGGATTTTATAACCAAGACGGACCCGAATGGTCAGGTTATAGATTTTAAGTTTGAAGGTATCGTTCCGGGCATCAATACTGACGTGGATGGGCATATCTATTGCAGCGTTTCGAAAAGCGGGGACCTGCTTACGGCTAACGTGTATAAGGATTCAGCTCGAAGCAATCTGATGATAACGGGGACTTCGTTTTACAGGGCAACTCAGACCAAGTATTATATAGCTTTTGAGGACGGCAACGGTTTCGTTGATTGCTTTATTATCGTTGACTACGGCCAAGACGATTCGTCGATAAAATTCAAACTAACTTATCCGTGAGGTGTGTGATGGAGGAGTCGAAGTATGGTTCCAGAAAGTTGATGATTACCGTTGGAATGATCCTGCTGTTCGTTCTGGTGCCGCTGTTGGGCTATAAAGTTGAAATCTTGAAAGAGGTCTTTTGGTTTGTGTTAGTTGCTGGCCTTGCCTACTGCGGAACTAACGTCCTGGCCTTAGTAGCCAATCTTAAGAAGGAGGTAGCCATTAATGCAAGCAATAACGGAACTGCTCAGCCGGTCGCCCCTGTGGCTCCTAGCACCGTTAGTGGCGATGTTGGGACCGTCGTTACGATCAATAATCCTGCTACTCCAGGCGGTGGAGTGGGTGGGGCTGCTGTGAAAACCGAACCCGTTCCGTTTGTATCTCATCCTATTTCTTCCCCTCCGACTGGCACGACCACGGTCACATTTACTCCAGCGCCGAAAAAGGGAAAGAAGTAACCGCTCCCTCGGGTTTGCGAAATAATATTCCCGCTCAACAAAACACTTTACATTTCTCATCACTTACGCTAAAATCTAGTATCTAAATTTTAATCGGGGGAAGTTTTGAACTACGATATCAGATACAAAGATGATTGTGCTTGGGTTAGGCTCCTCCCGATGGGCAGCGTCGCCCCCATCTATCCGTGCGTTTACGTCCCGAGACGTGGATACATCATCACCCAGGAAGCTTTGCGGGTGGCCACTAATACGCTCTCACTACAGCAAGAATTCGTGACTCGGTATGGTAGGTGCGGAATTCTTTTTTGGTTCTTGTTGTATTTGTTTCCTATGCCCTTGGCCCTTCTTTCCTTGTTGGCTTTCCTGGGGATGCTTAACTCGTACATGTATTGTTTCATTGTCTTCTTGGCTGCACTGCTCCCGGGGATGCCTTCTCCTTGGAGACTGAGGTGGACTATCGAATCTCATTGCCATACCTATGCTAGAGATGATATAATGAATAACGTTGAGTGATGACTCACAGAATTTATCAGATTCTACTGTTCCCTACTTATCGCTGGATGTGTGCAATGTATTCTGAAGCAAATATCAAAAACAAAATCAGGGGAATTTTTTATGCTAGAATCAAAGCAAAGACTGCTAATTGTAGGTGATTCGGAACGTCTACGCAAGTACGAAAACATGTTCCCTCAGTTTTTGGTCGAGCAAATAGCTTCAGTGCCTCAAGCGATTAGATATATTAGGAGAGAGAAACCGGACCTTGTTTTAACAGATGAGCAGACTAAGGGGAAGCTGCTTCAGGGTAACGTTGATTTTTACCGAATCCTTGAGCTGGACGACTCCGTCCAGCCTGGCAAAATAAGGGAGTCGATAGAAAAGGCAGACGAATTTGAAATAGTTAAGAATGACATGGCGTCCAAATTGCCCCAAATTGACTATGCAATTCGCACACAAAGGCATATAATAAATAACATCAACAAGATAAACGAAACCATGCGATTGTCGAGGCTGGAATGGCAGACTCAGAAAAAACATTAGTAGACGTTTGGAGCACGGCATTCAAGGCGTTTAACGATCAGGCCAGAATCAACTCGGAACTGCAAGTTGCTGTCGCCACCTTGAGTGTCAACGTTAAACAGTCGATGGAAGAGTACAGAAACCAATTGCAGGGCCTAGTGAAATTTCACGAAAAGGAAGAGAAGTGTCATGACGAGATAGTCGCCCAGCTGGTTCGGGATGATGGATTGCGCCATTTCATCGACAGCAAGGTGCAGTCAATTCTCAACATTTCCAAGGGGTCAGAGGAAAGAGCGGATGATAACGTAGAAGAACTGATGAGGAGGATAGCTGATGTGGTCGCGGCGATGACAGCAAGAATAGATAGGCAGGATCAGGCAGATGTGACGAATACCAATGATGTCAAGTCGGTGGTGGCGGGATTGGGAACCAATCTCACCTGGAAAATTGAGACCCTGGTAACCAATATGGCAAAGGAGATTGAGGGTGTATGTACTACTGTCTCGACAAAATTAGACAAGTCATTCGAGGAGATAGATAAGAGGTTGACCGAGAAGACGAAATTGATGGACAAATCATCTGAAGTGGCCTATCTGAAGTATTACATTATAGCTATTAGTCTTATCTCTTTTGTTGGAATGTTGTTAGGTAAATATCTCATAGGAAAGT
>CAJBRY010000237.1 GCA_903958085.1 uncultured Geobacteraceae bacterium | reverse complement strand
GGCAAGCCGATTAATTCAGTAGGGCTATATTTCTTTATGTCTATGGCGAGACGTGCTGCTTCCAGGTTGCGATGCATCTCTTTTGTTGCGGATTGCCAGCGACTAGCCCCGAATACGTGTGCAATGGCAATTATCACTGTCAACCCTAAACCTACAAATATGATTATCTTCCACATTTTGTCGTCCTTTTCCGCCGGAAGCCCCTATCAATAGCGGCTGTGATCATCTTTCTTCTGAAAGTAGTCAGATACGTACTTCTGGTAACCTTCGCATACGGGCATTTTTATCCCATATTTCTTTCCCTGAGCAAGTAACGTAAAATACATATCTTTCATTTCCGTAGGCGAATGTTTGACGTGTCCTTCAAACATTTCCCGCATCCCTTTTTTATTATACAACAATCTTGTAAAAGGCACGAGAATAAAGAATGGCAAATAGTAGTAGCATGTTGGCGCTACCGCCTTGGGATTTATTCCCTGCTTTATGCAGATTTTCCAACCTTCTCTCATTGCAAGATATGATTCCTTGATAGAATCGGACTCTTTGAAGCGATCATACGTTCCTGCCTTTATGTATGCTGCCACACTACATGCCGCCCAAACGTAATGCGTCCTGATGTAAGGAATAATCTTGGAAATTATTTTCGGATTCATATCGGCTTTTTTGAGCATGTTATTTATTATCTTCAATCTTTTTGTAACTTTGCCATCCTTTTCCCCAATGAAGGTATTGGTTAGGCTCATGCCAAATATAACTGTATCAATGATATTACCCTTGCTGCCACCTCCGGCCTTGAATGGATAGGCAATGATATACTTAGCCTTGTCCAGATATTGGTCTATTATTTCATCATCGCCAATCCGCATATTCTGCAGAAACACTATTGTAGCACTTCCCGACTTTAGGCTTAACTCTGGAAGTAGTTCAACTAGCTGGTTGCTGTTTACAGAAACTAATATATACTCATATCCATCGTTTGCAGAGAAATCGTCAACAAAGTTTGGCCAATAGATTTCTTCAATTTCTACTCCGCCTGACTTTCTCAGGTCAAGGCAACGGATTTTTATACCTTGCTCTCGGTACAAATTTATTTTATTTTTTCTTACGAAGTGGGTAAGATCAAATCCGGCTTTTTGTAATTGCCAAGAATATGTAGTACCAATCACCCCTACACCAATGTTTAGAATCTTCACTCAATAGTTCTCCTTTAATTTCAGTACGAAATTAGCAGTTAACATATAGCTATTCCACTGGCGGCAACCACTATCTGCCCTTGCCAATTAATGCCATTAGTCGTCCCTAGGTCTCTGCTACCCGTTTTGCGAGAAAGGCATTACTTTGCTTTATGTTTCCGCCTTGCACAACAATCTATACATATCATAATTTTCAATGAGATAAAATCAATGATTACCGGTTGGAGTCCTGCATATTCATTAAGGTTGAAAATCTGTGGAGGAAGCTATACGTTTTTATATTTTCTCATCTTCCCCATTCCTTCCGCCTGATATTACCCATATCTAAAAGCTAGAACTTGCGGGGTATTCTTGGTACCTTCATGTTTTTGATCGCGACCTTAAGCTCATGGTTCAAGACCATGCACCATCGCCTTCAGAAACATCTCCATAAAACGTTCTGATTCCAATTTTAGGGGGATATTCACGGTCACATGTCCATTCTTAATACTCACATCGCCACATTCCTCAAGGCTTTGAATCCTTCCGGAACGCATTCCTCCCGGCTGAATTCTCAAGGTATATGAATTTGCATCAAAGAGTGATGGGTCCATAATATATGCTGCGGCCACAACGTCCCAGGGGAAAAATCCCTTTTTACAGAAAAATATTTTTCTATTTAGATTAAGCCAGTGCGGGATTACTTCTGAAAGATACCTGGTAACCCTGTTGTTATGCCGTTGAATCCTTTCGAGATGCTCTTTCCTAAATACGGCCTGTGCGCAAACATCCATGGTTATCAACGTCTTCGAGATAGGCGCTGACATTACGACAGAAGCCGCTTTACCATCAAGATGAAAGTTGAACTCACCAAAATATGAAAATGGTCTGAAATTGATAGACCCACCCATAACGACAAGCTCTTTCAGATTACCCGCAAAACTGTTATCCAACATCATGGCGGTGGCCACATTGGTGCATGGCGCAAGGGCCAGCAGGGAGATCTCTCCCGGATTTTTACTTACTGTCTCTAGAAGAAACTCAACCGCCCGATTCAGCTTTCCAAGATCATTCTTCGACTGAGCCCCCATGTGTACGGGAACGTCCCTTTCAGCGACATCAAGCACCTTTTTTGCTACGGTAAAACCAACCGGAGCTTTTACATTTCCAAAATTGATGGTAATGCCCTCAATATGGATTTGCGGCGATGACATCAGTAACAAGAACGCCAGTCCGTCATCTACGTCCCTGAATTTGATCCCGGTCGCGGGATCGGCGTCAATCAGAACTCTTTTCATCGTCTTGGTTTCATCTCCTTTTAATATATTGTTCCACCTCAGCTCTGGTCACCGGCTGAATCCCAATCCTGCTATACTGAAGTGCCCCGGCGATCATGGCCATCCGGCATGCGTCCGTGAGATCTCTGCCAGAAACGATTTCAGAACATAGCACCGCCATAGTCTGGTCACCACAACCGGTCTGATCACATTGACTGGATTCCGGTTCTTCCGCGGCAGGTATGTGAATTTTATTGCCGCCAGTGAAGAGGTATGCACCTTTACTACCGTGGGTAACACAGACATTTTGTACACCCATAGCAAAAATACTTTCAGCCGCTTTGCTGGCAGAGTCCAAGTTTTTCACTGCTATACCAGTCAGTATTTCAGTTTCATGTTCGTTAGGTTTCATAAGATAGATAGCATTATTTAGTAGAGGTGCATAATCAATGTCCCTTTCAATCCCCCCTGGATCAATGACTACTCTTAATCCAAGGGCGATGGCCTTTTTTGCGGCATACACTGCGGTCTCAAGTGGCTGTTCCATCGACATGGCTAAGATGCCGTTGTTTTCAGCAGCACTTTCAAAAAGCGGTGTTGCGTCATCAATGTCGTCTGGACAGAAATCGTCATTGATTCCAGAGATACAGTATATCTGGTTTTCTCCCTTTCGGTTAACCGGTATAAGTGCAACCCCAGGAAATTTACCTGTTTCATTCATATCCATAACCTTAATATAATCCGTAATTACCCCAGCTTTTTTCAGGGCATCGCAGGGAACTTTCCACAGATTGTAAGGGTCTTTTGATGTCCTACCGACCATGGCCACTACATCCCTTCCATAGTAGGTGGCCATCATCTGTGCCATATTTCTGGATTTGCCACCAGGGCCGATAACCAACTCGCCGCTCCGGGTCAGTTCTCCGGAGTTCAGAAGTGTACTTACGCCCGTAGCGATTATGTCTGTATTAAGACCGCCAATGAAAACAGCCTTTACATGTTCATGATTCATAGTGGTACCTTTTTGATCTTGATAAAACATTGCCTGCTTATAATTGAACTATAAGAATTTCGGTCTTCTATGTCAATGAAATACTGGTTAAAAAGTGCTAGGCGGATTGCCGCTATTTTTCGTGGGACTTAAATTGTGTTTATTACGGATTGAAGTCCAGCATTTTCATCGAGGTTGACGCTTTGTGTGTTAGAGGAGGCTAGCGGTTAATAAATCTTTACATTTGGTGTCAAATAAACTTCGTTCTCTAGGAAGTGATGACATTCAGTCTGCGAGCAAGTCGTTTGTGCTCCTCAGTCGTGATCCACGTTACACTGAGATAATTGGAAATGGCATCATCGTTCAAGCCGATGCGGCGAGCCTCCTGCACGGTTATTTGATAGGCCTCGATTTCTGTTTCTCGATCCACGTAAGCTTTTCTCTCATCGTAAAGATTTCGTCCTTGCAGGTGTTGCTTGACATGGCACAGCTCGTGAATGATATCCAGATATAAAATCTCTTCGTGGCAGCAGTGCAAGTATTTCAGGCCAAAGTAAATGGTAGCGTCATTGTTATCTACAAACACTTCAAATGCCTCGTCTATCACAATGACCTTGATGTTCGCCATTACCCAGGCGATTTCTTTCGCGTCGGCAAAAATTTCAGACAGAATATCATAAGTGCGGATATCCGTAAAAACATCCTCCAGTCTGTATTGTCCTGGTTCAACCCTATGGTTGATGCGATAGGCATTTTTCACAGAATTGTTTCACCTCACTTACATGTGTTTTGGGTC
>CAJBRY010000236.1 GCA_903958085.1 uncultured Geobacteraceae bacterium | reverse complement strand
GCTGATAGTTATCTGCCTGTTTCCTCTCACTTCCAAAGCAGCAAATTTTGAAATTACTCCCTTCAATACCGTCAATCAGAGCCCGCTTCTTCAAATCTATGCACTTCCTCATAACAATGGATCAGATATTGTCTCATCAGGAAAGGTCAACATTCAAGTCAGCCAGGATCTTTCCAGCAACTATTCACACAGTATCAACAGCAGTTCCAGAGAAGTGATCATACTTGACAGCGAAGTGAATCGGACTGTTTTTTCCGCACGTTACGGATTATTTCCACATTTTGAGTCAGGGATAGAAATTCCATACATTTCACAAAACGGGGGTTTTCTCGACAGTTTCGTTATCAATTGGCACAGCACTTTCGGTCTTCCGCAGGGTGGCAGGGACATTGCGCCAAGAAATAGACTGAATTACAGTTATTGGAAAGATGGGGTACAAAAACTCAAAACTGATCATGTCGCTTCAGGTATTGGTGACATTACCCTAACAGGGGGATATGGCCTGCATGAATCAAGTGATAATGCGCATCATAACAGGTTAGCACTCAAAGGCGGAGTAAAGCTTCCCACTGGCGACAGTTCAGATATGCTCGGAAGCGGCGGCGCCGATATAGTGATTCAGATTTGTGGCAGTATGAACAACTACCGTGACTGGGGATCGTTAGGTTTTTTCGGATCGGCCGGTGCTCTTGCCATGAGTAAAGGTGATGTATTGCACGATCAGCATAAATCTTTTGCCGGAATCGGCATGCTTGGCTTTGGATGGGGACCTGCTTCGTGGATTTCATTCAAGGTTCAGCTTAACGGAAACACCCCGACCTACAAAAACAGTTCACTGGCTGAAATATCAAAAAGTTCATTGTTGTTGATTGTTGGAGGGGCACTTAAGTTCCCAGGCGAATTATTGC
Source organism: uncultured Geobacteraceae bacterium (assembly GCA_903958085.1). Taxonomy (GTDB): domain Bacteria; phylum Desulfobacterota; class Desulfuromonadia; order Geobacterales; family Pseudopelobacteraceae; genus JACRCG01. The sequence goes on along the minus strand of CAJBRY010000236.1, from coordinate 8,773 downwards.
TGGATATTGGAGTTTCCGAGGATGTTGCGGTTGCTACAGCACCAGATGTAAGTTTTCATCTGGGATTAACAAAAAACTTCTAGCCATAAAACCCCTGAAAATGAGTTTTATGGCTAGGTCATTTAAGTCTCAGTACTTCTGGTCAGCGTAGTCAACCCACCCACCAGCCAAAATCAGAGCCTTGTCAAATGGTGAAAGTTCGAAGGGAAAGGTTTTCTGATTTCCGCCGCCACTCATCGTCAAAGTCTGAGCTTCAATGTTGATGCTAATAGCAGCATCTGACTGCCCACTATGCGAAAAAATCAAGTCCAGATCAGCTTTGGGCAGTTCGATGGCGGCCATACCGCAGTTGAACATATTCTGGCGAAAAATACGGGCAAAGGATTCGGCAATAACTGCGGTAATGCCGTTAACTTCAAAAACCCAGGGAGCATGCTCACGTGAGGACCCGCATCCAAAGTTTGCCCTGGAAAGTATTACTCGGGCGTTCTTGGTTTTGTCATCTTTAGGATCAAATCCGGACAACTTAAGATCTTCAAGAATGTAAGGTTTCAGATCTTCCTTGGTAATTTCGGTCAGATATTTGGCCGGTATGATCTCGTCAGTGTTGATGTCGCTACGGTCAAGAAAGAGGACAGGGCCTCCGAATGTTTTCATTATGTTGACTCCTTGTTAGAGATATTTGCGTGGATCGGCAATTACGCCTTCAATGGCAGTTGCTGCAGCAGTGGCCGGTGACATCAGGTGTACCATGCCCCCTTTGCCCATTCGCCCCATAAAATTGCGGTTAGTCGTAGAAGCGCAAACTTCGCCATCAGCAAGAACACCGTTACTCATCCCCAGGCATGCCCCACAGGTTGGGTTGGTAACACAGAAACCAGCTTCCATGAAAATATCTATCAAGCCCTCCTTGGCTGCAGCTTTGAAAATTGCCGGGGTAGCTGGTGAAAGAATTCCTCGCACATTTGGAGCCAGTTTACGCCCCTTCAAAATCTGTGCGGCGATGCGCAAGTCTTCAAGTCTCCCGTTCGTACAGGATCCAATGTAGACCTGATCCACCGGCGTACCGGCGATTTCAGAGATTGTCTTGACCTGATCCGGTTTGTAATTGAAAGTAATCGTTGGTTGAAGAGTTGCTACATCAATCTCAATGGTCTGGTCATATTCGGCATCAGCATCAGCCCGCCATTGTGAATAATCTGCCAGGGCAGCTTCCTTGCTGGCAAACTCACACTCTATGAACGGCCAGAGATATTCAACTGTAGTCATATCAGGCTGACAAATCCCTGACGTTCCCCCAGCCTCAATAGCCATGTTGCAGAGCGTCATTCGTGATTCCATGGTCATGGCATCAACCACAGATCCGTGGAACTCCATGACTTTGTCTGTGGCACCATTGACGCCGATTTTGCCAATAATATGCAGTATTACATCCTTGGCATAAACCCCTTTTGGAAGCGTACCAGTTACGTTGAATTTAATTGTTTTGGGCTGACGGAAAGCGCAGACCCCTTTCAGTATTCCAACTTCAAGATCTGTTGTGCCGATACCTGCTGCAAATGCACCGAAAGCACCGTGAGTGCAGGTATGTGAGTCGCCCATGATGACGGTGTAGCCGGGGCGAATAAAACCACGCTCCGGAAAGAGGGCATGGCAAACTCCATTTGCACCGATGTCAAAGAAATCCTTGATACCGTGACGGCGAGCCCAGTCGCGAAGTATTTTTGCCTGTGTGGCTGTTTTTGTGTCCTTGCTGGGAGTAACATGGTCGATAACCGCCTTAATCTTGGTCGGATCGAAAACTCGATCTTTGTCACGCCGGATAAGATCATCAATGGCGATCGGCGTAGTTATCTCATGACATAGAACAGCATCCAGCCTCAGCACTTTGGTGTCCGGAAAGGGTTCGTTGACCAGGTGGGCATCGAATATTTTTTCAGCAGTTGTTTTACCCATTTTCTACCTCGCAAAATTCAATATTGCGGAACTTGTAGCACAGGTATCCGGAAAAATCCACAGACGAAAAACGTCTATCTACTCCATAGTCGAAAAGCGAGAAATTCCTGCCTTTATCCGGAGATGACATCATTGATCTTTCCAAAAATACAAAGCTGTATTTACAACGGTACGTCTGACCTGCTCGGATACAAAAAAATAACAATGTGCATTATTTTTGTGCAGCCAGCTCAAAACTCAAGCAGATAATGCAGCAATATATTAGATTTGGCCTGCAATATAAGACAGTTATCGACTTGGCAACCTTCTTGCTGAACCGCGCATGCCCAATGACGGGCAAAAGACACCAATGGAGGTAATCCTGTATGGAAACGATGTCAACGGTGACAAGTCTTAAGAGTAGCGCTGACGTTCTTTTTCTAATGTTGGGCGCAGTGATGGTATTTGCTATGCATGCCGGCTTTGCTTTCCTGGAAGTCGGAACTGTGCGCAAAAAAAACCAAGTCAATGCGCTGGTAAAAATTCTGACTGACTGGGCCGTTTCCACTGCAGTATATTTTGTTATCGGTTTTCCAATCGCCTATGGCATTTCCTTTTTGAAGCCTGCAAGTGAATTACTCGGTTCGACACAGGGATACGACCTCGTACACTATTTTTTCCTGCTCTGCTTTGCAGCCTGCATTCCGGCAATTATTTCCGGCGGGATTGCAGAGCGAGCCAAATTCTGGCCACAGGTAACTGCCGGTGCCATATTCGCGGGAATTTCATATCCTGTTTTTGAATCAATGATATGGGGGCAGAACTCTTCTCGCTTGCAATCGTTTTTCAAATCAATCGGAGGAGCTGAATTTCATGACTATGCCGGCTCAGTGGTTGTACATTCCATTGGTGGCTGGATTGCACTCCCAGCTGTTCTCATCCTCGGGCCACGGATGGGAAGGTTTATTCGTGGAAAATCACACCCTATTCTGGTAAGCAACATACCTTTCCTTGCACTAGGATCTTGGATTTTGGCGGTTGGCTGGTTTGGCTTCAACGTTATGAGCGCCGGTAATCTTGAGAAAATATCAGGCTTAGTGGCCGTAAACTCCCTGTTAGCTATGGTTGGTGGAATTATTGCGGCTTTGATTGCGGGCAAAAACGACCCAGGCTTTATTCATAATGGTGCTTTGGCCGGGTTGATTGCCGTATGTGCAGGCAGCGACATAATGCACCCGCTTGGTGCCTTTGCAGTTGGAAGTATCGCTTCTGTCATCTTCGTATATGGTTTTCATTTCGAGCAGGAAAAGCTGAAAATAGACGACGTACTTGGCGTTTGGCCGCTCCATGGTGTAATTGGAACCTGGGGAGGAATTGCAGCTGGAATTTTTGGACAAAAATTTTTAGGTGGCCTGGGTGGTGTCAGCTTTGTGTCCCAACTGGCGGGGAGTATTATTGCTGTAATTTTTGCTTTGGCCAGCAGCTTTGCAGTGTACGGAGCCCTAAACAAAACGGTAGGAATCCGTCTTGAGCAGGAAGATGAATTTAACGGCGCAGATCTTTCAATTCACAAAATTGGGGCCTATCCGGAAGACAGCATTCGCTGAAATTTCAATCCGGGATTTTTCTGATTGAGTCAGCAATAAAAAAAATTACCAAGAGTGATGCTAACGTACTGACATAACGTTCTTTCGTTGACAATGAGAGAGAGAGGTGCTACTAAAGATGCATTTTACCTGCTGACTCCATCTGCTCTCCGTGCGCCGTCTATTGCGTAGCCGGCCAAAAGAGGTCAATTAACGTGATTTTATTGAAATTATGCCGCAACATTATCATACGGCTTTTTGTTTCTCTGGTCATAATTTCATCCCTGGTCGTTCCTCCGGCTCATTCTCAGGAAACGGAGGACTCACAGGTATTTATAGCTGGATTTAACTCCTACCAACAGAAGGATTATGCTTCATCAATTGAAAAACTAAACGAGGTTTTACAGAAATATCCAGATACCCCTCTTAGGGACATGGCTCTGTTCTGGCTTTCCCGCTCTTACTTCAAAGCCGGAAACCAGCAGGAAGCTGCTCGCTATCTTTCCCAGTTCTCAAAAGAATATCCTGACAACCCGTTAAAAAGTACAGTTGAGGACGAGTTACTGTCTCTTGTCTCACGTTATGAAAAAGGTGAAAAACTGTCAGTAGGAACCCCGCCTGCAAAACAGCCTGATCGCCTTGCCGCACAAAAAGCCAAAGACGAAAAGGAACGCATAGCTGCAGTTAAGGCTGAAGAAGCTAAACAAGCTGCCGCTGCTGCTGAATCGGCACGCATTGCAGCTCTCAAACAGAAAGAGGATAACGCAGCGGCTGAGAAAAAAGAGCTAGAGCGACTTGCCTCCATAATTGCTGAGCAGGAAAAAATTGCAATGGAAATGGCTGCACGTGAGAAATCAGAGGCGACTGCACTAACCAAGCGCGCTGAAGAAAAATCAACTGCAGAAAGAATGGAACTTGAACGTTTAGCCAGCGCAAAAGACGAACAGGCTAAAACAGCCCAGGAAACTGCCGCTCGTGAGAAAACGGAGCAGCAAAAGGCTGCCTCGATTAAATTGCAGGAAGCTCGCAAGCTTGCCGAAGAAGTAGAGCAGGAGCAGGAACGTTTGGCTGTTGCCAAGGCAGAGGCTGAACAAGCTCAAAGAGTTGCAACGAAGTCTGAAGAAGCTAAGCGGGCTTCTGAATCAGCACGCCTTGCATCACTCAAACAGGCTGAAGAAAAAGCCGCTGCTGAAAAAGCTGAGCGAGAGCGGATTGCGCAAATCAAAGCTGAAGAGGCGAGTCGAGCCGAGATTGCTTCGGAGCTTGCGCGGCTAGCTTCAATTAAGGCCGAAGAGGAACGTAAAACGGCAGAACGTACTGCAAAAGATGTTGATAATCGCCGCCTGGCTGTAATTAAAGCAGAAGAAGCTCGTCTTGCTGACCAGTCTTTAAGCGACAAGAACCGAACAACAAAACTTGCTTATCGCGAAAAAGCGATTGGCCAATACAAGGACATTTTAGAGAAATTCCCATCATCAGCCGCTGCAATAACTGCCGCAGCAAAACTGAGGAAACTCGGAGTTGCAGTTGCCTTACCCACCCAAATGGCTGAACCTCCTCTCCAGGAAAATGCACAAATTCTGCGGCTCGAAGTTGCGCAATTCGCCGGTTTTGAGTTCAACCTGTTGACACATCCGGAAGCTTTCACTGTTGGACGCCAGGTAACGGTTCCGTTTGAGGTCATCAATCGTGGAAACGGCAATGATTCTTTTATTCTTGACTCTGCATTCCCTGCGAATTTTAACGCTCGCTTCGCCTCTGCAGCCTCTGAAAACGTTGCAATCACTCAGACCCCTGATCTTGCTCCAGGCGATAGATTCAAAGGGTTAATAACTCTTACAATTCCTCCGGAAAGCATTGATGGTCTGCGGATTACTCATCCGGTAAAAGTGGTTTCACGTCTGATTGCTGAAGCGAGCCAGTCACGTGAAGTACGGATGGTTGCATCAGCTCCTCTACTTCGTGCAGTTCTGCGTACCGAAAAAACAAAACCTTTACCAGGCGACAAGATCGTATACCGAGTCGCGGTTCTTAACGTCGGCTCAACCGTTGCCCAGGACGTAACGTTCCGGCTCAACTTCCCTCCACAGCTCGAGCCGGTTGACTATGCTTCTGCCGGATTCAGACAGGAAATGAAGTCCTCTCTTGTATTTGACGGACTGCAGGTAAATTCTGGAGAAAGTCGCGAATTCAGTATTGCCTTCCAGCTAAAAGACGACTCGATGGCTGGCCAGGAACTGCTGGCTCGTGCAGAACTGGTTAATAACCCGCTGAAAACTACAGCCTCTTTTGTTTCCAATACGGTATATGTTGAACCGCAACATGGCATATCGGTTAGAACGGCATCAGAGCGTTTGCTTGCCATTCCTGGTCAAACAATTTCCGTTCCTTTTATTGTAACTAATACCGGCAATGTCCGAGAAAAGTTCCGTATCACTTCTGTTGTGACAGGTGCAAAGGATGCGGTCATTTTTAACGACCTGAACCGTGATGGTATCCGCCAGGCAAGTGAACCGGTAATCAGCGAGATAGGCCCATTGGCTCCGCGTGAAGAAGCCAGCGTTGTTGTCGAAATCAAAACACCTAAAGCGGCAGAAGATAACAGCCGTGGAAACATTAAAGTTGCGTTCGTATCTGAAGGGGACTCCAACCGTTCAGCATCTGGTTCCACTCAGCTGACTTATTCCAGACCTGTGCTAAAGCTTCTCATGTCTGGTCGCGACGGACGTCTCAAGCCTGGCGATGTCGCTTCATTTGACTTGACAATTAACAACAATGGCTCAAATCTTGCGCGCGTAGTGGAACTCCAGAGCGCATGGCCGGAACAGTTGGAACTCCTTGCATCTGATCCAGCTTCGAGTTCTGCCAGCAATGGAGCTATCATCTGGCGATTTAAAGAAGTAGGGGCCGGTGAGAAACGCAGCATAAAGGTTTCTTTCAGGGTTAAGCCTGGCATTGGAGTTGGAACCGCAATTCAGGTCAAAAATGTCCTGACATATGAAGACCAGCTGGGGAACAGGTATTGATATGAGACCAATCACCCGTCATTCAGTCATGATTGCACTCATCATTAGCATAACAGTGCCGGTATGGGGGCAAGAGTATTTTCTCTATTCGCCGCAACCAGCAACTCCGGAGCAGCTAAAACGTCCAGCTGACGGCATCCTTGTTCAGGAAATTGAGGTGCAAAAGGGGGATACTCTATTTGACCTTTCTCGCAAGTTCAGCGGGAAGGGCATGTATTTCCCACAGATTCTGCTCTTTAACTCTTTAAAAAACCCGGATCGGATCTATCCAGGGAATACTCTTAAAATTCCTGTTGCAAATAAGAAGGCAAATGATTACGAGCAGCCAGAAACCAGAACAAAAACTTCTTCTCGTACGCGTAAAATCGAGACACACCCGGTAGCTGCACGTCAGGCGACTGTATCCGCCTCACCAAACGCTGGCAGTTCAAATACGGAGCTTTCTTTAACCGATTTGAAACCTGATGGAACGAACAAAAATGTTAAAAAAAGGCTTAAAAAGAAAAAAACTGATAATGCAAGAAAAACAACAATAGACGAGACCTTGACGGAAAACATCGCCTCTTCGCGACTGCCGGCAGCTCACAAAAGTGCAACTGCAAAGACTGATTCTGGTCGCGGTGGAGCCGCCGGTCAAAAGCTTTTTGAATCTGCTGTGAAGGCATATCGCAAAGATGATTGCCGCGTTGCCCTGGAACTGCTGGATCGGTATCTTGCTGACAACTCCGGTTCGCCACTTGCAGCAGATGCTTCGCTATATAGAGCCGAATGTTATTTGAAACTCTCTGCTCAATAGGCCGACTGGAAAATTGAACTGCTTAACCGAGATACACCTTTTGAGCCCATCCAATTACCTCTTCTAAACTTTAAAATATTCAACAAGGACAGAGCGCAATGAAGATTTCACCGATAGATATTCAACAGCAGCAATTCAAGGTTAAAACCTTTAGAGGCCTTGATCCGGATGATGTAGATGCTTTTCTTCAAACTGTCGCCAGCGAAATGGAAGGACTGATCCGCGAGAACAGTCAGATGAAAGAACAGCAATCCCGCCAAAGCCGTGAATTACTCGATATGGCAGAAAAAGAGCTTGAACTGCGTGAAATTCTGTTTTCGGCACAGAGGGTTATTGAAGAAATGAAAGTTAATGCCCGCAAAGAAGCGGAGTTGATTATTTCCGAGGCTGAGATAAAGAGCGAGCGAATTGTTGCTGATGCAGAGCGTCAACTGGGTGAACTGAAGAGCCAGATTGAAGAGACTCGTCGTCAGAAAATTCAGTTTGAGATGGGCTTAAAGGGCTTGATAGATAGCTTTAGTCGCCAAATTTCTGGAAATGAAGCCGCCTGAACTCCCCTTTATTACAAGCCTGAATGACTCTTTTATTTTGAGTATCTACGTCCAACCGCGTGCATCAAAGAATCAGATTTGTGGCATTCAAGGCAATGAACTAAAAATAAGACTGACTTCACCGCCGGTTGACGGTGCTGCTAATAAGCTATGCCGGGAGTTTGTTGCAGACCTGTTGAACGTATCCAAATCTTCAGTTGAGATTATTTCCGGTGAAAGTTCCCGTCACAAACGCTTGAAGATTGCCTGCTGTTATAACGGACAGCTCGACAGACATATTATTAGCTCGTGAAATCGGGCAGACACTTGAAAGGATGCAACAATGGCACAGGCAAAATCAGGCGACAAAGTAAAAGTGCACTATACAGGGACTCTGGAGGATGGATCCGTTTTTGACACCTCGGAAGGTTACGTTGAGCATCCGATTGAGCATTCGTGCGGCTGCGGTTCGAGTGAAAGCTGCGGTACCGAAAGTCAGGAAACAGGCCCGTTGGAGTTTACTATCGGCGCTGGCCAACTGATTCCAAAATTTGAGTCAGCGGTAATCGGTCTTGAACCGGGCCAAAGCGTCAGCATCACAATTGCCGCAGATGACGCTTATGGACAGCGGGCTGAAGAAATGATTGCCGTTATTGATAGAAGCGATATCCCTGACAATATCAATCCCGAACCGGGACATCAGATGGAAGTTATTCTTCAAGATGGTTCCCCGATGCCGGTTCTGGTTACTGAAGTTACCGACAAGTCCATAACTCTTGACGCTAATCATCCTCTTGCTGGACTTGATCTGACATTTGCTATCAAACTGGTTGAGATTATGTAATCAAAAGGCAATGTCGTTTCTCAAATGCAGAAAGGCCGCAGATAATAAAAATCTGC
>CAJBRY010000235.1 GCA_903958085.1 uncultured Geobacteraceae bacterium | reverse complement strand
GCCAAAATGAAGCAGGAAATCGTTACCCATTTGCTGACTGAAAGGGCAAAAATCGGTATTAACCCTGGTGAGAAAGGTTATGTCAGTGACGAGACGATATTAGAGTCTGCCGATAAAATGGTTCAGTCTATTACGGGTAAGAACAATCAGCCAAGTGCTCCCGTAGATGTCCCATTGATAATTGACAAAAACGCAGGAATCACCTCGAATATGCTTTCTAGGAAGAGTGACGGGACAATCCCTGTTCCAAGAAAGCCAGCGGCCAACGGACTGAACTCCGGTATTCCGCAACAGTCGGCTGCTCCGGCGGCGACTCCAAAACAAGCACCAATGACAATAATCAATAAAGCGACCGGCCAACGCATGATTTCTAACGATGGTGGGATGTCTTGGGTTCCAGCACAATAATATAACCGAGGTTCTTAATTATGCCGATTCCAGAGGGATTTGAGTTAGAAACTCCAAGAGCACAACTTGCTCCAGGTGGACTTATACCGGAAGGTTTTGAATTAGAAGACGGGAGTGTTGGTAAAACCCCTACAGTTGACTTCGCTACTCAAGGCAGAGTCAAGCAGAATCTCGCCACTTCAGGTCTTAGCGATTCCATCAATATGTTTCCTGCCGGATATGGCGCTGACCCTATCACGCAGATAAACCAGAATGCCGCCGCTGCTCCAAAACTTCCACAACCGACGCGGATAGTTCAATCAGAGCAACAGTCGCCTGATCTTGTCAGTGCGTTTGAGATGCCGGTACAGGACTTGGGCAAAGCCACTGGTGGTTTTATGGCGGAAGCGCCAAAGATACTCACCAGAACACAGCAAAATATCCGCAATAGATCAAGTGACCCAATAAACCACATGATAACCCACGCGGCGGGAGGCACGGCAACATCACTTGTTTCTCCAATAGCAGGCGCAGCGGAGGGGCTCACCCGCTCACTCGGAATGGACACCGTGGCTGATGCAGCCGGTTCCGCAAGAAAAACAGCAGATAAAGTTGGTGAATATTTCAGCGATGCTCTGCCTACACAAACATTCTCAGGCGCAAACGATCCACTTAGCTACGTGCATGCAGGCGGCGACGCAATAGCTACCAATGCATTGCAATTTGCGGCAGGCGGACTTGTAGCCCGAGGAATGGCTATTTTATCAAAGGCCGCACTTACCACAAGAGGGGTAACTGCTGCAAGCGCCATGAATAAGGCGGCGGTAATGGGCGGGCTTACCGGAGCATACGGGCTTAACGCCACTGTTGAAACCGGGAGTATTTACAACGATCAGCCTGACGACAAAAAAGACTTTGGTAGAGCTGCAGGTTATGGAGCAGCCGCAGCCGTGCTTGATACTGCCGGTGATGCTCTTATTATCGGGAAGTCGGGAGTCGGGAAATACCTGCTGAATATGGAAAAGGAATCAGCACTCAAGGCCGTTGGCACAGAAGGCATGTCGTTTCTTGCCAAAACAGCACAGGGTGCAAAGACGGCAGTTGGCGGGTATGTCGCTGAGTATGGGCAAGAAGGATTGCAGACGCTTATTGAACGCACCGGATCGTACAAGGAAAACCTCAAGCCAGCTTACCAGTCGGACAGCCTGGCGGAATCAATAGGGAATGTAACCCGAGCCCTGAGCAAAGGAGATAATCCTTTTAATGATGAAGCATGGTCGGAGGTAAAAGAGTCGGCACAGGCAGGCGGTGCGATGGGTGGAGGTCTTGGCGGCGGAGGTCACGCGCTTTCAACTGTAATAGACAAGCAACGTATAGCAGCATTGGCCTCTTCCCAAACCGATCCCGCAGTAAGGGCCGAACTTGCACAAAGCGCACTGCTTTCAATGCCGGACGGCCCAGCCAAGCAACAGGCAGAGACTTATTTCAACGACAAGATTGCGTCGAATCAGGATATGGACTCAGCAAGCGACTTGTTTATGAAGCCGGTAATGCCAACTGTTAAGGAAAACTTGACAGTTCAAAATCCAGTTACTGAGCCAAGCCCAGTAAACAAGCAAGTCGAAACAATTATTCCGGATTCGAGTGAAGCAAAACCATTAACCCCGGATGTTATCAAAACTACTGTAGGCGCTAGCGGAGGTTCAACTGATGGCGATCCAGATATATTGCCCGAAGTGCAAGACAAATGGGCGCTGCAAGTGGACGGGGCGCAAGTGGCTGTGCCCGACCTGCAAAGTGGAGTGGGAGGAACATCAGGTGATAATCTCCAATCCGGAAACGGAATAGCCGAGGCGGCAAAGCTTGAATCCCAAGCCACTACCATAGAAAATTTCATCAAAGAAATTGGCGGTACTACTGATCCGGCCTTACTTGAAGTGGTTGACAAAGCGCGGGTAAATCTTGAATCAGTTCGCGGCCAGATAGAAGCATATCATCAGAGTGCAAAAGGAGTTTCCAGTGACCATACAACAACTGACGGAGCAAGCCCGCAAGAATCAAGTGAAGTTGCCGCACCTGTTACCGGCACGGACCATCCGGGAACGGTCGATACTTCTAATCTGATCATGCCAAAGGGTAATACCGTACCATTCAAGACAGAGACCGCAGCAAAGACCGCTCAGACAACCAGGAAGATGCAGCAGACTCACACTGTCGTTCCTCACCTTGACGGGTTTGCGCTCGCTCCAATCTCAGAAACTAAGCCACAAGGAGTAGACAATGGCCGTGTGCCCGAACCCGCTGTGTCAGAAAAAGTCGATGGGAAAACGCCGGAAATGTCCACAGTGCGGACGGAAGATGTAACACCGGAGCCCAAAGGCCGTGCCCTTTTCACCCCTGATCAGCTCAAAGAATTTGACCAGCGGAAAATAGATGTGTCTGGCGTTACCTCAAATTATAAAAATGAGGCATTGCAGCAAATAGGTTTCCAACAGGAGCAGGAAAAGAAACTTGCATCACTCGATTATAACGAACAGGTGCAGGCTGAATACGACCGAATCAAGGCAGCACAAAAAGGGGATGCCAAAACTACTCCTGCAGAAGTTGTAAAAGAGGCCGTCAAGGTCGCCAATAAAGAAGGCACCCCACTCAAAGAACAAAAGAAATTTCTGCTTGAAAACATCGAGGATGCCATTGCCGCCGCTCCTGATACCGTGGATACTTCCGCTGCCATTCGTGGCAGTAAGTTGGATATGGATGTAGCCGATCAGTCAGGCATTGCGGTCACAATCCACGTTCCGGATGATGGAGTATTCAGGGTTATCAACTCGAAAGAACACCTCCAGACATTCAAGAAGAACGTCGAGAAAATGTTTCCGACTGTCAAATATAAACCAGGTCCTACACCTTCCGAGATTCGTGGAGACTCCCCAACAATAGAGGCCGAAGCACAGACGGCTATTAAACTGTACGGTACTGCGACATCTGCAATTGAAAAGATGCAGGCCGCTGTCGAATCCGGAGCACATGAGTTCAGCAACAAGAAAGCTGAAAAGCAGTTCAACGGAGTAATTGAGCACCTGAAAGGAATTGCGGCAAAGGAGACACCCGCAGTAAGCGAACCAACTACCAATTCAAAACCTAAAACCAAAATTGAGGACTTCGGGGAAAAAGTTGGCGGGGCCAGAAAAGACCTGGCGAAGCCTACCGGAGAAAAGACCATCAAAGCAAAGTCGGATGTCCCCGCCTGGAAGCGGCGTTATATCGCCATGGAGAATGTGAAGACAGGAAAGTGGAGCCTCGTAGATAACGAAACAGGCCGGTCACTCGGGCGCACTGAATTTGCCACTCAGGAGGAAGCAGAGCAGTTTTTACCTATTGCTGTAATCGGAATCAAGCACCGCATAATCCCTGATGGCGACAAGTTCAAAATCATTCGCAACGTTACCGACCGGAAGCGCGTCACAATCAAGGACGATTTTGCTACCAATGACGACGCCATGAAGTATATGGCTGAGTACGCTCAAGAGATTATAGAAACCAATACGACCTTTGGAGAAGAGATACTCGCCAAACCGGAAGAGGTATTCAGGACAGGGGTAGAGCGACGCACTGGCGACGCCACAAAAGAGTATTTTGCTTCTGCCTTTGGATTCAGGGCTGTTGAATTCGGCAACTGGAACAATCAGGAAGAGCGGCAAGTGGTGATGAATCATGCTTACGACGGGCTGCTTGATCTGGCTGAAATACTCCACATCCCGGCAAAGGCAATCAGTTTGAACGGTGATTTGGCTCTGGCGTTCGGCGCAAGAGGGCAAGGCCTGTCAGGTGCAAAGGCACACTATGAGCCGAGTTACGCCGTAATAAACCTCACCAAAATGAGCGGGGCCGGTTCTCTGGCGCATGAATGGTTCCATGCTCTTGATAATTACCTTGCCAGACAGGATGGCAAAGCACCTTCCGAGAGGGCGCAGAATAAACGAGGAGACATGACGTTTCCCGTAAGCCTGACAACCGGAAAGAATATGGCTTCCGGAGGCTTCCGGCTGCATCCGAAATCGGGAGTCAGAGAGGAAGTGCGTACCGCGTTCAAGAAGCTGATCGAGACGATGTACTTCAAGGCGGAACAATTCGTTGAGGATACCGCCAAGGCTGAAAAGTTCGTAGGAGCAGCAGCCCGCCGCCTCGAAGAAAAGTTGCAGGAAATCAGAAACCACATTGCCAAAGATCGTCAGTACGGCGGCAAAAAGAAGGCCGCTACCACAGAGCAGTTGCAGAAGTTTGACGAGCTTGCGGCGAAGTTAACCAGTGGGGAGGATATTCAAACCGAGTGGCGGTTGATCCCTGGGGGGAACAGCCGTTACGGAACACACCGCACAACGAACGATACCATCGAAGAGTTGAGCAAGATATTCAAGGACATCACCGGACGCAGCGGCTTTACCGCAGAGAAAAGCGGAATGCTTAATTATCTGGTTGCAAACATCAATGATTTCCGCAACCGCTCAAAGTTGCTGGAGGAAGCAGCAGCACAGGACGTGAAGACTAAGAAAGTCCCAACCAGCTACCGGATGGAGAATTACAAGATTGACCAGGGCCGCACTGGAGATTACTGGACAACTGAGCACGAAATGGCGGCGCGGGCCTTCTCTGCCTATGTCGAAGATAAGGTTTCAGAACATGGCAACAAGAGCGACTTCCTTTCCTATGGCGCTGATAATAACCTTCCGTGGTATCGTATGTTCAATGTTCGTCCCTTCCCCGAAGGCGCAGAGCGCGTATCGATCAATAAAGCCTTTGACGAGTTCGTCGGCACTCTGAAAACCAAGGAGACTGACAAGGGCACAGCACTTTATTCAAACCCGATGTTCAACCCGAAAGCAATTGTTGAATCACTCTCAGGTCTGAAAGAAAATATCAAGGAGGATTTCCCGAAGCTGGTCAACCTTGGGCAGCGCATAATCCATGACGGTGTAAAGGATTACCAGTCGTTTGCCAAGAAGATGAAGGAATATCTGGGTGGCTTGTGGGCTTCGTTCAAGGGGCGCTTCCAGGCGATATATGCCAAAGCAAGAGAAGCATACAGGAACAGTCCGCTTAAAAATGAAGTTGGCGCAATTGGAGATATTGACAGCGTGGTTAAGTCTGCTACAATGGACTCAGAATCACGAATTAATACAATAGAAGAAGGAAACCATATCAATGAGCGAACCGGAATATCTGAAGGAACAGAGACGACTGGCAGCAGCCGGTCTGAAAATCGCAGAGCGGATGCAGAAAGTTACGCCAGAGCAGTTCATGGTGCAGATGGATCGTCTGAAAGCATCGGAACGCCAGAACCCGGTCAAACCGAGTTAAAGGGCGCAGAAAAAGACGTTTATCGTGCTATCAAGGCACGGGAAACCGAGGCGCTTCGTAATAATATAGAGTCAATAGGCTCTTTCCCCCCTGATGGTTTTGTTTCCGCATGGAAAGCGCAAGGCGAGCGTGGCGGAACAGAACACAAAGTAGCATTATCCCCTGATGGCAAAACAATTCGTAAGTTTGGCAATTCCGCAATAAACCACACCTGGGCTGATTACTTCCGCAGGCTATCGCTGCATAATAAAATATTCGGCGCGACGGCATATAAGTTCAAAGGTATGTCGCTAGTTGGCGAAGAACTCCATGCGGTTATCGATCAAACATTTTTTGAAGATGAGTCGATAGTCGCTGCTAAATCTGAATATGTTGACAAACAGATGATAAAGCTGGGTTTCAAGCCGTATGCCCGTCCACAGTACGCAGGCAAAGCGCTTGAAGTAACAACTATGGCACGTTTATGGGTTCGTCCTGATGATATGGTAGCGGTATGGGACGTAAGACCAGCAAACGTTTTATACGATACCATCAGTAAGGAATTGTTATTCATCGACCCGGTTATCGAACAACTCCCCTCCGATTACGATATCAGTAAACTCACACCACTGGAAATACGCGACGACGGTTCGGTTATCGGTTCTCGCTTTGATTACGTTGACGGCGCTGTTGTGCCGCGAGAAAGCTTCATTCTCGACTCACTCGGCCTTCAGCAGATTTACGAGCGCCTTGCAAAGGTAAAGCTTCCGAAAGAAGCAACTGGGGACCTGAGAAGTCTGGGAGCTCATATTTACGCCAAGGGCAGTACGGCATATAAGCCGTGGTTTCTCGGCATGAAAGAGTTTCTTGGTAAGCAGTTCAACAAGTTTAAGGCCATGCTGGAAAACATATTCAAGTTTGTAACCACTAAAATGAAAGAAGATCGCGGGAGTTTCTCATTTGAATCAAGTTCTCCCGATGTTGAAAGCAGGTGGCAAGCAGCAAAGGGACTTGGTGATAACTCCCCTACATGGAAAGAGCATGTTTCTGACATAAAAGACAAGATAATGAAACAGACTCAGCATTTTTCTAAACTCGACATGAGTACCAGAACTGGAAAGCGTACAGCCAACATACTCAGGGTGTTTGAATCTTCTGGAGCGGCAGCGAAGGCGAAGACTGTAGGTTATCTTCATAGCCTCACTAAAAATCTCAGCGAGCAACAGATGGAAATATTCACTCGCTCTGTTATCATTGGCGATTTAATGAATGAAGCATCGAAGGGACACCAGCTCCCGTTTGGCTATACCCCTGCAACACTGGTTGCTGATCATGTGGCCGTAGCCGCTATGGTGAACCAGTCACCAGAGATTCAAGCCGCACTCGACAAGCGGAAAGAGACCAACAAGGAAATGGTACTGCGGTTGGTTGAAAACGGTCTCCTCCCTGTAGAGTCAGTCCTGAAAGAATCAGCAAGGGCCAACTACGAACGGACAGGAAAATACGAGGAAAGCGATATTAATACAGACTATTACCGTCATCAGGTACTTGCCCACGCCGCAGCGAAACAGTGGGCTGGTGTATCAACTGCCGGTGAAGTCCGGAACAAGAAACGCGGCTGGCAGAAACAGCGCCTTGGCAGTGAGTTGGATATCAACACAAACTTCCTTGAAGCTGAATTTGAATGGTTCAGTCAGAGCATGAAAGAGCTTGCCACTAAAAAAGCACTCGATGAAGTATTGCAGATCAACGATATAACCGCAGAACTGAAAGCGGATGCAAAAACGAACAATGTAGCAGACTGGAAGACACTTATTCCGGAAGACCATATTGCGTGGCAACCGGTAAAAGGTTCCGTATTTTACCGAGGTATGACACTAACAGAAGAGGCGGTAACAAAATTCATTGAGGAAAACCCCGCCTTTGCCGATATTGCAACGCAGTTCCGCGAAGTAATGATCATGGGAGGTAAAAAACAGCAGGCAATCATACCAGTAGGACTAGCGGAAACACTGGACAATCTGAGAGCCAACCGCGAAGAAGTATTGCTCGACACCATTAATAAAAAACTGATTGGGGCATGGAAGGTGAACACGCTACTGAACCCTCACCGTGTTATCAAGTACAATCTCAATAATATGTCAGGGGATATGGACGCTGCCGTTGCTGCTGATCCGGCAATACTGAAATATATGTGGCAGGCGTTCCGTAATGCAATTGCCAGAAAAAGCGGCAAGGAAATGTCTCAAGTAGATAAGGATATGCTCGACCGTGGTGTACTTGATGCCGGTATCAGTATCAACGAAATACCAGATATCAACAAACTGCCAGGGTTCAAGCATCTGTCAGAGACGGCGCGTAATACAAAGTTGTGGGAGTCGCTTAAGTCCGGACGATTGGCAGCGGCGCTGCTGCCGAATAATCTTGTTGCCAAATATTTCGACTTTGTTTCTGGGTGGACACAAGTCAGGGAAGGACTTTTGCGTGAGGCGGCGTATCTGAGGGCACTTGAATTGCTGAATCAGGGGAAAAAAGTATATTGGGCGTCCGACGCAATGGAACTGAATAGTATTCCCGACGTCAAGGACAAAGCGGCGAAGCTCTCCCGTGAACTCCTGGGTGATTACGGTGCGATATCAACCCACGGTGAAAAAATCCGAACCAGCATTGTGCCGTTCTGGTCATGGATGGAAATCAACGCTCCGAGATATTACCAAATATTCAAGAACGCCACTCTGCAGGGTGAAGGCGGAAGTAATGTGGCACGTATGGCGGCAGTAGGTTCAAGAAAAATAGTGGGTGCCTCACTTGGCATTGCAGAGAAAGTCCTTCTTGTACAACTGTTATTTGCGCTGGTGTCGATGTACAACCGCTTGTTGTGGCCTGACGAAGAAGAGGCACTTGGAGAAAATGGCAGGAAGCAGTTGCATGTTATTCTTGGTAAAACATCAGATGGCAAGGTACTTACGGTAAAGTTTCAAGGGGCATTCTCTGACGTTCTTGGATGGGTAGGCCTGGAAGATTACCCCTCGATGATAAGGCAGTATGCAGAAGGCAAGATGGACAATACAGACGCTGCCAAGAAAATGCTGATGGCTACCCCTAACAAACTGGCAAACGCATCCTTCCCATTTGTAAAACTTGGGGCGGAACTAATATCAGGCAAGTCATTCTATCCCGACATTACAAGGCCAACACCTATCAGGGATAGAAAAGAGCATCTTGCACGGTTCTTTACTTTCGACGAAGAG
>CAJBRY010000234.1 GCA_903958085.1 uncultured Geobacteraceae bacterium | reverse complement strand
GTCGAGAGTGCTTACTCAATGTTGGCATCATCGCTTCCGGATTGGTTTAAAAATTACGCAGAGTCATATCAACTCAAAATTTCCGGAACTGTTCTTGGAGTTAAGGAAGTTGCTTTCAATGGTAGACTTGGGGGACTCTTTGGTCTTTTTCTTGGCATATATTTTTTTCTGACAAACGGTGTGGCACGACCAAAATAGAGTGCGAGCCACTTAGCTGGATTTGTACAAAAATCAACTTAAATAACTATGAAGGTGCCAAACTTATGGATCAAATAATTGAAAAAGAAATATCTGAAACAGCTACATCACTTAGCCAGCAACACTCTCAGTGCCAGTGGTATGTTCAATCATATTTATTAGCGATATCTGGGCTTTTTGCAGTTGCAGGTTTTTTTGGTAAAGATGGCAAGCTCACAACACAAGCATCTGCAGTTGGTATTGTTTACGCCGTAATTGTATTTTTTCTTGGCTGGGTATTTTTATCTGTTGTCGCTCACAAGGCAGCAATGATTCATATGCTTTACAAACATATTGCAAATATGCGTGGATTTAGAATTAAGAATCATGAAGAGCTTCGTGCAAAATACGTTCTACCCCTCGAACAAAATCAAATACAATATGGATCGTTGATTAAACGCTTTCCGTATCTATTTTTCTCATTTAATTTCATTTTTCTTTGTAGTTCTCTTGCTTACTTTGTCGCACCACATTTTGATTACTATCAGACAGTTGCAATTATATGTGCCACAGCAACGCTTTTCGGTACGTTTTACCCTGTTGTTTGCATTTCATTTAATAAACATTTGGGCTGCGCATTCAAAGCTAAAAACGCTCGCCACAGACAGCTCCTTGAACATAAATGGACTCGTGCTGTGAGAAAGTATAAGAAAAAGTACAAGTGGCTTAAGTTGCTATTTTTAATAGTTGCCAATCTTGGCGCTTTTGGAGTTGTCGTCTTTACAATGCTTCCCGTGAGCAAAGAATGGACTCACCAAATTATCTATTCAAGCTATGCGGGTATGATTATCTTTGCCACGGCCCGCTACGCAATTGAAAAGTATCGAATCAATATTGGAATTAGAGCTGTCAATCAAATAATCGACTAACCTAAGGTGTATACCTGATAATGCATGAATATTTTCATCAAAGAAAAACGGGAGGGTGCATGTCTTATTTTATGGAAACCGCTGTCAATATTGAAGGGAACACCAAGCTACGAAGCCCTCAAATCGAAGCATACTTAAAAATCAGAGAATATTTTACAGCGAATCCATCAGGTGAAGCGCTGGTAGTTTTACCAACTGGCACTGGAAAAAGTGGCCTAATCTCCATTGCTCCTTTTAGTGTATCCAACAAACGAGTCCTAATCATAACCCCTGGGCTCGTAACCAAAAAGAGCATCCAGAAAACACAAGAGGCTCTTGAAGATAATTTCTGGGTAACTTACGATATCATTTTCAACCCAGCCGATTTACCGATTTTAAGTGAGTATAGCTCCGGTATTTCCGATGAACACTTGGAACAAAGTCATATCGTCTACTCAAATATTCATAAACTTGGGAGTGCAAGGGATGGTGGTCTCATCAATCGGGTACCACCTGATTTCTTTGACCTAATTATCGTTGATGAAGCACACCATGCCCCGGCTCAAAGTTGGGTGGAAGTTCTTGAACACTTTAAAGATGCGAAAAAACTCCACGTAACAGGAACTCCTTTCAGAGGAGATAACCAAGATGTACCTGGAGAGAAAATACATGAAACGCCTCTCTCTGAAGTTATGCGTGATCGGTATGTATCATGGCTTAGGAAAGAAACTGTCAATGCCCATGAACTATATTTCATCATGCCTAATACTCAGGGTAAGCGTTTCTCGAAAAATGAAATTCTTGAAATTAAAGAGAAAGAGTGGCTAGAAAAAAGCGTGGCACTATCAGAAGAATGCTCTCGCGACGTAATACAACACAGCATCAAAAAACTTGAAGAATTTAAACAATCATCACCCAAGGTTCCCCATAAAATCTTGGCCGTTGGGTGCAGCATCAAGCATGCAGAGGATTTGCATACATGGTATCAGGAGTACGGGTTGGCATCTGTTATTGTCCATAGTGAACTGGAACCAGAAGATCTTGATTTGGCATTCATGGCCGTAGATAACCACCAGTGTCAGGTTGTTATTTCTGTCAACATGCTGATGGAAGGATACGACCATAAATACCTGACGATTCTGGCTATTTTCAGACCTTATAGGAGCTTAAATGCTTTTGCTCAGGTCGTCGGTCGAGTTTTAAGAACTATCCCAGAGGAAGAAATAACGGATTTTGCTATCGATAACAATGCAATTGTTATTTATCATCAGGAAACTGGGCTTGATGTTATGTGGAGCAGTTTTCAAAAAGAAGTTGACCGCGCAAAGCACCAGAGGGTCAAAGAATATTCACAACTGGATATGGAATACGAAGCACGTGAACAGATCCTTGCCGGGGTTGAGTCGAGCGAACCGATAGTTGTTGCTAAAGATTCTTACCTTGATGACCTTGATTTCAACGAACTTTTTTCAAGCAAGAGAGCTGAAATTGAAACCAATGTTGAAGCAAAAATTGATAAATTTAGACAAGATCCAGAGATTGGTGAAGAGGTTCTGCAAGCACTTAAAGAACAACTCATAAAGAAAGAGACCCAAAAAATATCTGGTGAAATTGACCCAAATTTGATAGAGAAACGCCCAGATTTGGCCAGAAAAAAAATGCGAGCAATTCTTACAAAAAAAGCACAGGATGAAGTCGCTAGTCTGCTAAGTGATTTAAGTATCGAAGACAAGGCCACTAATCTGGCTCTTAAATTCGCTAGAATGCTCCCGTACATAAAGCCAAACACCCCGAATGATGGCACCCTTATGACGTTTGTTAACTCCAAGCTTCATAGCAAGTTTGGCCCTGTAAATCAGAGAGAAAATGACGTTTTGCTTCTGTCGATCAAGTGGATTCCGAACATAATTGATGAACTGAGGAGTATGTTATCATGAGAGTTAACAATAAAATCAAATCACTTATTGATGAACTCACAGCCACACATCTAACCCCAGGTGTACAGCCTTCAGAAATTGCAGATGCCATTTTTGAAGACAATTACAAAAGCATCGAGTCAGAAAATAAAAACGGCATAATCAGTATGTCTGTAACCTTTATGGATTGTGACGACGAAGGCTCTACCTCTATAATCGTGCGCTACACCTACAATCCTGACAGGGTGCTGATGCGTGTTGAACAAAAGGTCGGGAAGCGCCCGTTTAAGATACAGTGGGATCGTGAGCAAGCAATCGAATCTCTCTTAACTCAGATAAGCAATCACCTGGCAAAACTAAACAGTGACGTTAATGTCCAACAGGTCATGGATACCGTTCCAAGTGAACTCAGGCTTGTTATTAAGAAGCGTTTAACGCTTGTAGCTTAATACGATTAACGTCAATTTTCATATAAACAATAGAAAGGTGACCCCCGAAAGGGGTTCACCTTTCTAATTTAGGCACACCTCTGGGGTCAGGTTTGACTTACTGCTATTTTCAGGTGGTTTGCAGGGATATCTAAATTGAGATAGTTTCACTCATAGAAACAGGGATTGAACCGAAGGAATTGCTGGGGCGGATTCAAGTCTGAAGTGCAACAGCCAGTGGTGGTTTGGTATAACACATTTCCACCCCGAATAACACCTCATGCGGCGACCTGAATCCTAATACT
>CAJBRY010000233.1 GCA_903958085.1 uncultured Geobacteraceae bacterium | reverse complement strand
GATGATCCTGGGTGAACCGTTGACCAGACGGGCAACGACAAGTACTCCCTTGTACCTGAACTTGAGCGGCTTCTCGTTGAGGAGCGGCAGAAGGTGACGGACACCTTCGACGGCCTCCAGCGGAATGTCGCGCTCCAGGAAGCGGTTTGCCCCATGCAGTGACAGGTTGACCTCTTCCATGGCGACATCAGGAAGATGTATTTCATCTCCCGAGCAGAAAATGTTGACCGGTCCATTCATCCCTGCACCTCCTCCCAGCCTTTCGGATAAACCTGGGGCTCCGGTGGAGCTGCAGCGACAAACATGAACACGAAGAGCATTGCAGCTATGAGGATCAGCGACGCTATGGTCTGAAGAGTCTCCTTCAGATCTTCGTATCTGTTCTCGCGGGTGAAGGACTTGAGGTCAGGCGGTAACGTACCGGTACGATAGATTTTCATCGGTAATCTCCTTTCGATGGGGGCAGACACGCCTCCACGAAGGGAGATTTCCCATGGGGAGCGTGATGCCCCCTGGTGGGGTTGGTTCAGGCCGCTTGAGCTGCGAGCGGCGTGAATGGTTTGATTTCAAGTTTGACGAAACCGGTTTTTGGCTTCGTGACCTGGTCGTAGATGTCAGGGTAGTTTCTCTTGAGCTTAAAACTGTCGATCATTATCGACTCTGCCACTGAGGTGACATTGATCAGTATTCCGTCTGAAGCACCTTTGAATGTGCCATCCGCAAAAGTGAGGATGTCATTCTTCAGGATGTCCAGTCGTGATTCGAGAGCTTTTTTCTGTTCGTTCAACTTCAGGTACTTCCTGCCGACTTCCAGAATCTCCTGGGGGAGATCCAGGCTGATGGCATGGGAAGGACAACCGGTGCGAAACGAACAGTAGCCGCAGAGTATGCCCGGCTCGGTTCGAGGTGCACATTCGCCGCGTGTTGCCGCAAGGATGTGCTGACCTTTTTCCATTAGCTGATTGAACACCAGTTTGTTAGGCGCATAACTGTTGAATTCCCGGTATGTTCCCGCATTGAGGTCAACCACCAGGATCGAACCGCCGATTTCCACTGACGGATCGAGGGTGAGTTGCAGCAAGCCCATCTGGACATGCAGCTGATCCACCCAGGATGCGTAAGGTTCATCGGGGATGCCATCGGTCGACTTCATCTCCACGATGTGCAACCTTTTGGTCTGCCGGTTCGCATAGAACAGAAAGTCAATGTGACACCTGATTTCAGGGATGTCCGGGTGACGTACTTCGACTTCTTCCTCGAAGAGGGCGCCGCCAGTCTTGAAGAACTCGGCATACATGGCTTGCGCAGCATGGCCACGGGAAAAGCGCAGGAGCGTCGAGATGTCGTGACTGGACGGGCATTGTTTGCCGAGAGCCGCTTTACGTGGGCAGCCGGCAATGTCGGAGGCTCCGACATACACAGTTCGGTCACCAAGATGTGATGATTGTTTCTTTTGATGGGTCGGAATAGCCCGTCCCAGAAATGCAGCGAGTTTGCTCATGGCTATCTCCTTTCAGATCAGAAATGGTATTGCTCCGACTGCGGTAAGCAGCGAGCCGAAGATGACGCCGGTAATGATCCGGGTGACGTTGATGCTGACCTGGAGTTCATTCTTGGTGGGAGCATAGACCGGCACCTGATAGCCTTTGACAGTTACGTGTTTGATGATCTGGGTATTCATGTTCTTGTCTCCTTGTCTGTGGGTTGTACCCGGCAAAGGAGACAAGACACCCCCGGTAGGGAGAAAGTCGTTGTCTCCCTGCAGAGGTAGGTTGTGAGTGAGGTTCAGTCTGGAACGTCAGGCGCTACCGGTACTGCCAGCATTTGCCTTTGCCGTCCCATTTGAAGCCGTGGTCTTTCAGCCATTGGCGGGCTGAGGTGTCGTTGAAGTCCGGGAAGGCGGAGATCTCCGATTCATCTGCGGAGAGTTCCATCCTGATTCCCTTGGCCGTCAGATACCCGATGATCTCCGAAGTCGAAACAGGTTCGGCTTCGTGGGATGATTGGGCGCTGTCCGGTTTGTTGACTGAATGCGAAGTCCCGGAGGTAGTGCTGGTACTGCCGGCACTGTTTACTCCGTTGTGTTCCGTCTGTCCGTAAAGGTCAGGATCTTCCTCGATGTCCTGGGTGAAGATGTCCGAGGCGGCGGTTGAGGTGAGTACTGCATCCACCAAGCCGCGTTTTTTGGCCATTTTCAGGCAGGTGTTGTAAAAGTCGGCAGGATTGTCGTGTTCGACTTTTTCTCCCTGCCTGGCGATTTTCCAGTTGCCGCTGTCATCTTTTTTTGCGCTGAAGCCGCGTCCACCAATGATCTCCTGTGCCAATGCCGGGTTCTCCTTGCGAAGATCCCAGTATTCCCTCGGTACCGGCTTATTTGTCAGTTCAACTGGCCCGACACGGAAACGATACTTGCTTTCCATGGTCGAACATGAACCGACACCTGTACCGAGACGCTGGCCTGCCGGTGAGTAGAGCGTCACCTTGATGCGATACTCCCGATGGCCGAGATGCAGGTCGATGGTTTCCACATCCACGTCGTTTGCCAGTCTGAAGGTGAGCATGAGCTTTTCGGCGCCCGGTTTGAGAAGAACTGCTTTGTCTCCGCAGCCGGGAATGGTGCCGTAGTGCTCGCCTGATTTCATAACGTCACGCATGACGTATTGGATCAGGTTTACCTGGGCCTTCAGTTCACTGATGTTGACAGCGTGGTGAGTGAGGGATGATGCTGCGGGGTTGATGGGAATGATTTGAGCTGGTGCGTTCATCTGTCTGTCTCCTTTTCTGTGGGTTGTGTCCGACAGAGAAGACAGACCAATCCCTTTGGGGATTTGGTAATGTCTCCCCGCAGGACTGTTGAGTTGTGGTTACTGGTTATGTAGGAGGCTGTCGGACTTAAAGGAAATCTGCTGCAAATTTGCTTGGACGGTCCATATATCGCCGCTTTCTTGGTCAATAGAACAACTATTAACCTGCAAAATCGACAATATCTTGCCTCGCCCAGTCAAATTTTCGCTTAGATTTTTAAGTCAGACAGACTCCTAAAACGGATCGGTGTCATCGTGTGGAATGTCCTCATGTGCCTGGCTGTTTGATGCCTGGTCGTCACTCCCGTCAGGAATGCTGCCATTTTTGCTACCAAGCATAAGAAGCTTGTCGCCGATGATCTCGGTTGTGTAGCGATCTTTACCGTCCCGATCTTGCCATTTGCGGGTCTTGAGTTTACCGTCGAGGTAGACACTTTTTCCTTTCGACAGGTACTCGCCAGCTACTTCTGCGAGACGTGCGTAAAGGACGATGTTGTGCCACTCGGTCCGGATCTCCCAATCGCCACTTTTGGATTTTACCTTCTCACTGGTCGCGAGTGAAAAACTTGCGACAGCGGTGCCTCCTGGTGTGTACCTGATTTCAGGATCACGACCCAGGTTGCCGATGAGTTCCACGCGGTTCAAACTTGCCATACTGCCTCCTTGTTGGTTTTCCCGAAGCAAAGAGACAAAAGTCTGTCCCGTAGGGAGAGAACAAAGTGTCTCCCGGTCGGGATGTGGTGAAAGTATCCGCCGCTTATAAGGCTTGTCGCGGAATTCGAGTAACAAAAAAACCACTCCGGCAAGTGCCAGAACGGGTCGTTATTATTCATCGATAATTGATTTACCAGGCAGAGTCCGAAAATGGACGCACCTGTACCTCGTATTTAAGTCGCTTTACCCAAACGACTGTTCGAAAGACCAAAAAACTTCCGATGTTCATCCGAAAAGGGGCAACTTCGGCCTGATCTTTCCGGAGAGTTCATCCCTGCCGGGGCGATTCTTCCTCGGGCTTTCCGAAGAAGTTTGTCCAGAAGCACTATGGCTTGCGGAGTCTCTTTATGTGAAAGAGTCTAAAATATATGAAATATCTAGCAGTGTAAGAGCTGTGTGTCAACTGGTTTTGGTGCCGTTTTTGTTGTTGAAACGTGGAGAAACCTGGGGAAACGAAAATAGTCAAATGCGTAAGTCATATTCCTCATATTTTCTCTTACAATGGTTTCCTTACTGTTCTTGTCGAACAAATTTTACGAAAAATCCACAAAAAATAATCACAAACAAAATCAGATGGTTATGTGCATTGTAAAGTTATTTTGCAGTTGTGTAACATCTTGTAATGATTGCTTGAATTATAAAGTTGTAAAGAAGTTTTACACTGTTAATTGGTTTAACTATTTGATTTCAGGCTTGATTATTGTTCATGGATGAGTTAGGGAGGTTAAGCGATTGGGCGTACAAGTGGGATCTGTGGAGCAGTTGTTATGGCATGTGAAGTACGAAATTTTGCTGGTGGAATGAACAATACATAAAATGTTGGCGGTTGAGACGCGACGCCTTTAACACGTTTTGAGTGTGTCGTTCCAGACTGCCAATAGACTAGCGAGTGAGATGTTTGGTGATAAAAATCTGAAAAAGTTGGTAGATTCCCTGGGAATGAAACTGAAATTGTCACAGGTGGAGACACGACACCATTGAGTGTGGCAGCGAATTAGCGGCTCTTTTAGGATAGTGATTGGTATAACCAATTATTATAATTATTGCTAAATGGACGGCAGACTTGCGCAGGTTTGTCATAGGCTAGTGGCACCCTCCTTTTGACTGTTAATTCCGTTGGTAATTAAGGTCAGGCGTGATATTCAACTTCTAAATATTGCAATAATGACAATGATAAATGCTAGTTGAGGGAGCTACTTGATGACGGAACTGCGGGTTAACAATAAGGCGATTAAGTTAGCTTTCTATCAGGTGGAACCAGGGAAGGAATCGCAGGTCATCCGGTCAATAGAGTCGAAGTCACAGGCTGAGAAATCAAGCTTGTTATACTCTTTTGGCCCTTATGACATTGTCCATATATACACTGCAGATGATTTTGACCCGATATTAACCAAAAAAGGAACCATAGAGGGTGTCACCAAGGTCTCTCGGTTCTATTGCTACCTTTTTGAAAAAGAGTATCTGGACCTTTTCAAAGATATCGACACTGTCTCGGTGGTTGGTATTAAGTTATTGAAGCTGAAATCATCTAATTACTGCAAGGTCAGAGAAGTTTTCGAAAGATTGGACGGCGGAGATAAAACCTTAAGTAATAGTTACATCTTAGGCACCATCGGATGGAACGACCTTATCATTTTGTATCTTGGGAATAGCACCAATAGTGTCATCGAGACCCTGATTGCCGACGAGGGCATTAATCATCCCTACAAAACAACATTTTCGCTAGTTGGTTTGCATGATTTAGTTGGAAAAAGCACGAGAAAAGACCCAATCCGAGGGATCAATCTTCACTTTGACATTTGCTCCTATAAGCCTATAAAAATGCCGATAATAACGGGATTGGTCATAGAGCCGGTCGCTAGCATGCTCGGAAAGTACGACTATAGCGCTATCTTCACAAGCCCCCCGATGGAGTCCGAAGCAGAAGATGACGACATTCCTGAATGGAAAGAGTTGCTGAATGGATTACTTGAGTGGCGCAAAAATAATGCAACCGCGCTGGTTTCAACGAATTCCAGAATCGTTAAACCGTGTACCTATACTCCAGATGAATTACTGGATGGACAACCCACCAAAGCTGATACCGAAGGATCAAAAGACTCGTTTGATTCACCTATCGACGCGTCTGATATTCTGTCTGTTTTCTGGTTCAAGGACTTGTACTACAAGATGTATGATGATGGACAAATCCCACCAGGGGAAATCACGAGTGCACTGTCTCGCACTCACAAAGCAACAACAACCCAAGATGTAGCAAGAATTCTCAACTTCATAATACAAAAAATTCCTACGTGCGAAATGGTACTACTGCTGAATTTGTCTCCGATTGCAGACAAAAAATATGCGTTCACCTGTACCGCCAAAAATATCAATTGGGACGAAGAAGGCGTAAACACGAGGGCCAATCGCAATATAGTCGAATTAATTTTTGAGAGGTCTGTAAGAAGGACAGAATACGTAAACTACTACAATTATGAAGAATATCAGCGCCTCTTGGGTGACGATTATGCGGCGCTACGGCTGTCTACCCACGTCAACTCCCTTAACTCACTTTTGAGAAACAAGATCGTAAGTGATTCCTTTAGAGACATGGGTAGGTACATCTCCTACATACATAGGAAAATTGCCGACGACAAGACTTGGATCAACGAGGAAAAACTTAGGGTCGCGCTGGGATCCTCGGATAATATTCGATCAGGTGCGGAGCTACGATTAAACGGTACCCTAGGGACCATAGAAGACACTGCTGGGCATTTCTCTAAATTCAAAGGTGGCGTACAGCAATCCATCCATGCAATGGAGTACATCGTTTCAAGCATTCTGTGGGATATAACTGGAAAAGTTTGGGAAGGCTTCGTAACGGTATCACGAACGAGCTTGTATAATCTGGAGGAGGAGGTCATCAAGGTCCCTTTGGATGCTTTCTGGGCTCCGAATAAATGGTCTCCACTCTATCATGAAATAGGTCATCTGGTAATACGATACGACAATACAATGTTTACCAAATCTGAAACTGCCTGTAGGATTTACGAAACACACGACTACATCAATGATCACATGATTGAACAGTTGACTGCTGACATCTTGGGATATTTGATTGGAGGTATCGAGTACGAAGTTTACAAGGAAAATTTCTTCCTATCGTACATTGATATATTCAACTATTTTCGCGCGTCTGAGAACCCAATTTTCACAATAGCTAGACCCTTGTTTGTCAAGTTGTTCCAAGATATAGACTCCGTGGAAGACAATAGCATCCTGCTTTTCGGAACAATTAAGGCTTATTTTGATGACGTTTTTCTCCTCATTAACCGCTCCGATAATCTTTCCGAGAGCTGGCCCGATGCCTCCGCTTTGCGAAACCACATTACCGCGATTTTCGTCAGCGCAAACTTCCTCGCCTCGCATTACGTTGATTTCTGTGAAGGCGTCATCCCGTATCTAAGAGAACTTCGGAAGGTGTGCACTTATTTGAATCTTATCAGCCACACGCGGCAGACCATTCAGTCCAGAGAACTATCGATGAAGAAACTCAAGGCCTTCTTTATGGATGTGGGCAGGTTTAAGAGCGAAAGGGACCAATATAAGAAGTTCGGTTGTAGCAAACAGACCCTTGCCATGTTTCAGGAAGTAAGAGGACTGTATACTGGTCAAAAAGGGCATATAGCCGGAGCTGACATTTACCGGCTGGTCTCCGTGATTGATGCTGAGAACGAGCTCGTGGTGGAGAGGTTCCGCGAGGATTTCTGTAAAGAGGTGGCAATCTTCTCGGAATTCTACGACAACTACGAATCTCTGTGCGACAGTATCAGTTCGGGAAAAATTATCGATGACACTTGCATAATTGGACGCCCTCAGGAACTCCTGAAGCCGTTTTTGGGACCGCCAGATACTGCACCTAACTTCGCCGCTTCGGTGGCATTGATAAGTACCCTAAGCTTCCAGAATAAGAGGCTAATTGATCGCGGGGGTATGCGCCCCTCTCCCCCATGACAGGGAGTGGTGAATTTTCCCTTGAAGCTTTAAGAGATTGTACTGCGAGAAGGAAGTGACGATGATATCAACCAATAACCAGACCATGTGTCTGCAGAAAATAATTCACAAATTGACCCAAAAGCCAGAAATCTGGCCCAACGGTAACTTCGATTCAATTAATTATCATCTGTCCGGTTATCCAGGCGACAACCTTGAGAAGAAGTATCTCTATGCAAAGAAAGTATATGAAGAGTGTCTGATAGGTTACCAGGTTTCGCAATTGGAGGTCATAGCGAAATTTGACGAAATGTTGGGCCTTACCGGCAAACGTAGGCACTTCAACCATTCTTTCGAGGTATTTCTCCTGGGGCTTCTGATCATGAACCACAAGCGGAATCTTTTTGCGAAGGTATGGAAGGAACACGGCGTTACCGACAAGAAGGTCGCCTGGAGAAAAAACTTCTTCACCTGGTTGTTTACGGCGTCATTCCATGACTTCGGATACCCGCTCGAGCAGTCTTCAAAGATCATCGAAACTATCGCAGACATGTATTTCGGAATCGATGTTGCGAGAGTCTCTGATAAATTCAAAATGATCAATACTGAAAAATTTCTAATTACCGAAGATTATCTTTACAAGTACTATTCCCTGAAAAATCCTAGCACGTTACTTGGAGCAAAAAAATACGAAATGGACGTCTATGATCTTGAAGAAATCCTCAAGAACTCGTTCGCCATGTCGCTGGACGAAGATAGCGCTGAAGAGTACCAGCAAAACAAGGCAAAGGATAAGCACGGTTTTGTAGGTGCTCTGCTTCTTGCACGGCAAACGATGGGTGTTACCATGGATGACTCTAAAGATTTCAATCTGGAATCATTGATGATGGCCATCGGTGCAGTTATGGTTCATTCGTTGCCGTCAAAAACTGAGGAAAAAGTTTCCAAAGATCCATACCAGGGACTAGTCTACAGCGTTAATCCCAAGAAAAATGTATTCGCATATTTACTTACGCTCCTTGATGGCCTTCAGGATTGGGATCGAAACTACGGAGATTCCTCTGACAAATATCCCGAATACACATTGAATAGTTTCGATTTTACTGGTGACACGATAGCACTGTCTTTTCTCGTGCACTGTTTTACTTCGGAAAGTATCGATCCTGCTATTAAATTCATTGCAGACAAGAAGGCATTAGGCAAGATCAGTAAGAACTTCTTTAACCTTAAAGTCAGATTAGAATACTGACGTGGTAAGAAATTTGTGGACACATTTTTAAGAGCGGGTATTAGTACCCCTCAACGGAGGTGTTCATGTCAACGATCAGAAGGAAGTACACTCAGGAATTCAAAGATTCAGCAGTG
>CAJBRY010000232.1 GCA_903958085.1 uncultured Geobacteraceae bacterium | reverse complement strand
ATTGCTACTCGTGATAATAGTCTCTTCCGCAAGCTTGCAGCTTTTAAAGACTACACGACCATCTGCAACAGCGCTCCAAGTGAGTTTCTGGCAACTCTAGCATTGCGACATGCCAAGGTGATTGTTGAGCGAAACTTACAAATCATCAGAGAGAACCTAAATAGACTCGATTTATTCTTCGATAGTCATACAGAAATGTTTACCTGGTATCGTCCAAAAGCTGGGTCCATTGCATTCCCAAGGCTATTATGGGGAGATATTGATGAGTTTTGCGCTGACCTTGTCAAAAAGACAGGTGTTCTTCTGCTACCCGGTACTCTCTATGGATCTGAGTTCAACTCGTTCCGTATAGGTTTTGGCCGCAGAAATATGCCTGAGTCGCTCGAGAGATTTGAAACATATATAACGGAATCCAGATAACATCTATATGGCCTTCGGTTGTCAAGAAAAAACTTCTCCTGTAGATCGGAAAAAGAGCATAAAAAGTATCCGTCCAAAAAGTTAATGAAGCCTTGACAAACGACCCTATGGTTCGGTCTTGCGTCTTCCGTCGCGAGAGTCAGTACGCTAAAAGCGTCTGCACCAAACATCTATAGAGATTGACTGAATAGCCAAAAGGTTCTTTGACAATCAGCTTGCTGCCATTCGACAGCTTCAGAATATATTTCAGTACCCTTATCCCGGCGCAGTCAAAGTAAGCGGCTTGGATCAAGATCCATCCAGTTAGGTCGTCACTCGGGCAAGGGGCAGAACACGGATATCGTCTGATAAAGCATCATTTATGGATAAATGGGAAAAAGGATGCCGCCAATCAAAGCCATGAGCTTAGAGGCATGTGGCCCAATCTTTAAAGCAGTCGAGCTGCACATGGTCAATCAAGATAATCAGGTCCGCCTGTGTAATCTCAGTTAGGCACCGGGCTGGCATCCCCTCTCCCTATTATTGGCTGAAGAATTTTTCCATATTAAACGCCTCCTTGTTTTTGAGTATATAATAAACCGTCCTGCCGATCTTGTGGGTTAAGATACCCAATGCTTTCCCCTTGTTATATTTTCGTTCGAGTTTTGCCACGTATTGTTTGGCTTTTTCGGATTCCCTGAGCATGAGAATAGCTGACTCATTGCATGCCCATTTCAGGTGGTGGTTGCCGATTTTGCCGTTGGATTTACCCGCCCACTTGCCATCGGATTCTTTGACCGGTTTAATCAACCGGGCGTAAGAGGAGAAATCCTGGACGGAAGGAAATCGTTTGATATCTTGAATTTCGTAAAGAAAAACCAGCGCCAGAATCAGACCGACGCCGGGGATTGACCTAAGTAAGTATAGCGTATGGTAATCATGCTGTTCGGCTGTTTTTTCAATATGCCATTCCAACTGATTGAGGATTTGGTTGAGCGAGGCAATAGCTGCAAGATCCACTTCAACGCTTTTGCGTACCTCCGGATTGTCAAATCTTTCGGCTACGCCGTCATGATTGTATTTACGGGCAAGGCGTTTTGTAAACCCCGGCAGATTATACTGAGTTTTGGTATTCTGGATATGGGCAACCAGTTCACCGCATCTGCGCATGAGATACATCCTCCGTCTTAATAGATCACGGGTTGCACGCCATTCGGCGGGGTAGGAATACGCTGTCGGGAAATTACCGCCTTTAAGTAATAAGGCAATTTTGTAGGAATCGATCTTGTCATTTTTTGTCTTTCCTCCGTGAATGGCTTTCATGTATAATGCGTGACCAAGGACAAAAGGAATCTGGTGCTTGGCGCACAAATCTGAAACCCAGTACCAGCAGAAGACACATTCAACACCTACGACGATGTTCTTCAGATAGGGGGAGATGAGTTTTAAGAGCAGTTCAGGTTCGGTATTGATGTTTTCATGGACCATGGTTTTGCCTTTTTGATCGAGCACAGACGTACATTTTTCTTGCATGTAGATCGATACCGCAGTAATACTTACGCTGCTGGTTGTAAAAGTTCATATTGCCTCCTTTTTTCGTTTAGATTTGAGTCTGGATAACTCTTTATATTCTTCACGATTAAAGGTAGCAACCAGTAGAATTTGATTTTAACAAATCATATTCTACTGGTTAATCCTGACAACTGATTGTATTGGCACAAAGGCCATAACTATTATCAAGCCGCTAGAGCCGATCGCTACGCTCCATGTTGCACCTTTTAAATGGT
>CAJBRY010000231.1 GCA_903958085.1 uncultured Geobacteraceae bacterium | reverse complement strand
TTGCTACGCAATGCTTCCAAGACTAAACAAGAAATTATTTCTCGCTCAATATGCAAGCTTTCGAATCGTAATCAGCGAGGATTTTGCATGCAATAATGATGTGGTCTGGTACGTAGAACATCTACTAATCATCAATTTTTGATTCATAATTTTGGTGAGGATAACCATTTGTAATGGTGAATCTGTCGGTTGCTATTTTCTGTCCAGCTCTTTCTTCACCAGCACCCCCAGTTTCTTTTTGATGTATGGCTTTTGGGGCTAGGCACCTCCGTCTAGTTTTGGGCTTCTTTGACCCGATCAGATTCAGAAAAACCACTCACGATGATTACCTTCTGTTTGGGATTGATTTTAATGATGCTTTTGTAAGTATCCAAACCATCAATGACGGGATCTATAATTATGTCCAGAACAATAAGGTCAACTTTATGTTACTTTAAGTATTCGATTGCTGCTTCACCGCTTCTGACACTTGATACTACGTAATTGAGCTTCTTTAGGATACCTGTCGCCAGATCGAGTTGTTCTTTTACATCACCCACAATGAGAATGGGTTCACCTTTCCGGATTATGTGGAAAAGCGGCTCGAGAATATTGATGATCAAAAACATTTGCCTTTGATGGGGGGGAAGATGATGGCGACTCTCAGGAGGGACTTGTTTTAGAAAAAATGTCTGTTACAATGTGGCTCATACCATCATCTTTGCTGTTAATGGATTTTATTAGCAAATAAAATTCCATTATACACACATGGTGACGCCATACCATTAATAATTACAGCATATTGCAAGTTATTCGCAGCTGCGAAAGTTGAGTTAGTAACTGAAACAATAGCGTCACTTTGCTCATACCAAGACGGCTGGTTTCAATCATATTGCGTGAACTATTTTATTCTAGTATGCCTGCTAGTGGTTTTTTCTTTATGCCCATCGTCTTTATTGTTACCGTAGAAGTTCCTTTCACATTGCCGCTTGCTGCTGTTACAGTTACCGTACCTACAGCCTTCGCAGCGAATAAGCCCTTGTTGTCGATACTTCCTATCTTAGTATCGTTTACGCTCCAGGTATAGATCGTACTCATGTCTTTGTTATTCTGGTCTTTGCCCTGTGCCTTAAACTGCAACACCTTAGGCCCCCCGCCTAGTAGTGGATCTTGCGCTAGTGGATTAAGCGGGATTTGAACAGGAGACGTCGACAGTTGCAACATTAACGTCTCATTCTGGGGTGTAATTACAATTGTTTTTAAAACAACCGGATTAGTTCCAGCTGCGTAACAAACTGCATTCCTCCCACCATTTGCACCATTGCAGTTCCATGTCCATAATGGGCTGGTTCCTTTTAAGCTGGTCGCAGTACCAGAGGTACAGAAATTTGATGAAGGCTGTGAAGTAAATAATTTGCCGTTACTGCTACCGCAAGCACCATTTACAACTATTGGTTTTGGAGGGGCTTTCTTTACCGCCCTTGTTTCTTCCTCAATAATCTTATTCAAATCAGCGTCTGATATACTTCTTGAAGAGCTGTCACAACTTACACAGATTGCTTTTCCTTTATATTCCTGTATATTTAACTTTGCCTTATCCCCTGTTGTCCCAGTGGTAGAAACTTCAAAAGTATATTCCCCTTGACGAAAATCGGATGCATGGGCCGGATAGGAAATATTAAGCTTCTTTTTATCTTCACTCAAAATCGCTTTTCCCAGACCTCTAATTTCTTTAGTTACGTCATCTCCATTTAATTTGATTAGCAACTTGCTCAGGTCGATTTCGGCATTGCTTCCAATCGAGAGAACAATATTGCACTCGCTTAAAAATGAAATGATGCCTCTGTTATTAGGTTCAACAGTCACTGTCAGTTCGGCATATGCCGTATTGCTTAGTGTCAGAATGGCGACAAGAAATAAAATTTGTACATATTTGACAGTTTTGAATCGTAACGATATTATATATTTCATGATATTCTCCCTATAATAGTTTGGTTGCATTTTAGAATCACTTGTTTTTCTTAAAAATAAAATCGCCGCTATCATGACCTGAATTCTGTATAGCCTTATATTCCGGGGTCTGTTCTGTCCTGCCGCCTACCGATTCCTTAAGGTAACGGGTCATCAGCTCCTCGGCTGTGAAAATGTTTTCATTCGCATTATTCAGGGCTGTGATGAGTACGTCTGAAAAAATGGAGTGTCCTTTACCGCCTGCATCGGTTACGGGTTCATTGCCACCGCTGGCAATCAGGACACGGGAGGTCTTTTGAAAGAGTTTATTTAGATAATTCTCGCGAGTGCTGTTTTTTGACAGATTTGTATCAACGGTGCGTGTCATTGTTCCCGAAAAGCAACTGTCGGCGATTATCAAAATATGTCTGGCGCTGATCAGCTTGAACTGGTTCGATATGCTTCTTGCCTCAAGCCATTTGGTATTGTCATCACGGTCGGCATCAATAGGTAGCCAGTAAGATGTTTCGGATTCTTTATTGAATTCACCGTGACCGGAATAGAAAATGAGGAGACTGTCGTTTTCAGTTAACTGCTTGCGATAATCATTAAGCGATTTCATTATATTGTCGCGCGTTGCCTTTTCGTCAATCAGAAGCCTGGTCTCAAATCCGTAGCGTTCACGTAGTACCTGATCAACAACGATAGCATCATTTACGGCATTTTTAAGTTTATTGACATGCTTGTAGTTGTTGATGCCAATAATCAGGCCATAGTATTTTCCTTGTGTTAATGTTTTTGAAAGGGCTCTTGCGTCTGCAGAAGATAATTCTTCATTTCCTGTAGATCTTGAAACTACTTCAATTACCGCCACAACGGTTTCAGCAACCTTTTGGATGACCTTGCACCATCCGCCGCAGCTGAGATTGATTGTTATTGGTATGCTATCATCACTGCCGCGGGATGGTGATAGTGATTTTCGTTGTATGGTAATCTGCTCTGTACGATTACCGGATAGGATAGATCTTACTCTTTCACCAACAACAGGCGCCGAATCATTGTATGTGATGGTAGCTCCCAGTTTAGCAGCAATGTCTTCTGCCTGCGCCTCAAGATCAGTACAACTATCGCAGGTGAGCATGATTTCATAACTATCCCCAGCAGGTGTGCCTTTCGGAACATTTATATTATACCGTTCGAAAAGGTCCGGAGGAAGTTTCATGAAAACTCTTGTTATCTTTGCTGCAGGTTCATTGTTTGTGGCTCGAGTTGCGTTGGAATCAATATTTGCGAGTCCTGCGCCAGTTGGCTTTTGGTTCGGCTCTTCTAGTATTGTGCTATATAGTGCATTGAGCTTGTCATAGGCATCAGCCCTGCCAGCCTTCCATGCCCGTCGATACATTTCTGAAGCTTCATAGTCGCTCTTCTCAACCCCATCGCCTTTCTCATACATCAAGCCGAGCATAAACAGTGCATCTTTTGCCGTTGGATCAAGGCGAATGAAATTCTGAAAAGCCTCAAAGGCCTGTGGATACTGCTTTGCCTCATAGGCTTGCATTCCCTGAAGGTATAGATTATCTTCCTGCTTTTCAGCAGCCTGGACCAACGTGATATTTAGCAATATGCTGCCGAGCAGAAATAAAAGCAACATAATATAAGACTTCATACGCGTCGATAATATT
This sequence comes from uncultured Geobacteraceae bacterium, assembly GCA_903958085.1. GTDB lineage: Bacteria > Desulfobacterota > Desulfuromonadia > Geobacterales > Pseudopelobacteraceae > JACRCG01. Next base: position 1,315 of record CAJBRY010000231.1, on the reverse strand, counting down.
GACTTTACCATTGCATTGATCCTCCTTAGTTTGTTTACTCTTTGATTGCTTCAGATTACCTACTGTACTGGAAGATTATTCAAGTTGGACGTTTTCATAACGACTTATAACCCAAATCCTTGTGCACGAATGGCACACAAATATTCTATGAAATTGTAAAACAATATTTATTGAAAAACAACTAATATTTATGGGCAGCCTAATATTTTTAAGCAGAAAGGATAAACCCTCTGCTTAATCAAGCTCATGCATCATGATGAACATTGTCACTTCAGTCAACTAATTCAACATTGCGTTGCAATGATAGAGAAATAATAACAGCTGGGTTAAAGTGTTACTGAGGCGATCATTTTTCATGATCGACAAAATCACTGTACACCCAACGAGTCCGCATATTTAAAACGAGATATATTAATGATCATCAGTTCAAACATTCAATGATGTCGTATGCTATGCGCAGAGCAGTTGGAAAATTAATGGTATGGGCGGCATACTCAAGCCGCCACCACAATATAACCGACTGTAAAACTTACTATACCCTACAGCGCCCCTGTAATGTTGAATGCTGCCCAGTAGAAGGGGTTTCTGTACTTATTGGATTGAATCATCTTTAATTGCGCCTGCCTGAGCGCCTCAGGTTTTCCCATAATCCTGATATTGGTGTAGAATTCCTTCATCAATACCGCTGTTGTCTCGTCACTGATGCTCCACAGACTGCCTAAGACGGAATTTGCGCCGGCGTACATAAATGCCCTGGTTAAGCCAAGTACTTCATCGCCCCGGCCAATCTTCCCCATAGCTGTCTGGCAGGCGCTGGTTACCACCATATCGGCATTGATGGTCATGTCAAATATTTCACTAACTTGTAACTGGCCATCTTCTCCCTCGCCTGCGGCAAGATAAAGACTCGAGGCAAGCGGATCAGCCGGATCATATACTCCATGAGCAGCAAAATGAATGATGTCATAGGTGGGGGCTATCCTTTTGACCAGAGCCGCTGTCGCCTTGCCTCTTTTAAATACCGCCGTATTCGGGAATATATCCCTGATCATATCCACTTCCTTCTCGGCAGCAGGTAAGTCCATCTTGGGATCATTTAAATCAGGATTACCAATGGCCAGTATCTTATAATGATCCTTCTTCTGCACTTTTTTCAGATATTCCAGAACAGAAAGGCTGGGCAGATAGCTTACTGCATACTTCTCGATAAGATATTGCCTTCCGTCCTGCAAGGATTGGAAGGGCAGATAATTGAGAATATCATAGGGCACAATGCAGATCTTTTTCGTTTTGATCAACCTCTCCACGGGCGTAA
>CAJBRY010000230.1 GCA_903958085.1 uncultured Geobacteraceae bacterium | reverse complement strand
GGCGCTGTTCATCATTTAAATCTGTAAATCCGATGAGTTGTGCCATCCCCATGACACCATTCATGGGCGTACGAATCTCATGACTCATGTTAGCGAGAAATTCACTTTTAGCGCGATTTGCATTCTCGGCTGAATTTTTGGCAGTTTGAAGCTCTTCTATACCACGAAGTCTTTCCGTCATTCGCCAAACTGAATCCATCATCAGTGTCAGCTGCAGAACATCAGTCTGGGTATAGTCGCTTTGCTTGTTGGCAACGGCGACTACCGCAACAATTTTCTCGTTGTCAAAAACCGGAATGGAAAGGAAACGGGTCAGTGGCGCATGCCCTTCAGGGTAACCTTTTTTCAGAGGATGATGTGCCTGGAAATCATTCAGGATTATCGGTATCCGCTGACGAACCACCTCTCCCCAGATCCCGGTTTTATCCAATTCGTAGCAGGTCTGAGGATTCATGACATTACACTCTTTCATGACATCTTTGGACCAGGTGTTGAGGATAAATTCCCGGGCATCTTCACAGTAGTAGTAGATGTACCCGATCTTGCTACGGGAGAGGGTGATTGCTTCATCCAGGGCAACATCAAGTAATTCCTGACAATTTTTCGATGTGTTTTGCGAAACCCTGACCAGACTTTCCAGGCGTTCCTGATTACGTAATTGCTCAACTTCCACTTTTTTACGATCAGTAATGTTCTCGTGAGAAATTACGGCATACAGTGCGCCCAAAACTGTGAATGAGTTTATTCTGCAGACAAACCAGCGTTCGACCTCAGGCGAATGGCAGGGATATTCCTTGACAAATTCGGTCTGCTCACCAGCCATTACCGCTCTGATTCCCTTCCGGAATTCATCAATGTCGGATTGCTCTTCTTCGGTGACAGCTTTGCAGGCATCCAGGTAGCAGACGCCTTCACCAAAGGTTCCTTCAGCGGCACTGTTCTCGGCGGCAAAGATGTTCCAGGAACGGTTGGTAATCACAATCCTTCCCTGAGAATCAATGACACATATATTGGCGCTCAATCCGTCAATCGTGGAACGGACAAACTGTTCCTGCTCTTTGAGCGCTTCTTCTGCGCGACGACGCTCCTGTATCTCCTGTTTCAGCTCTGCTGTGCGTTCATCTACCTTTTGTTCCAGTTCCTCGTTGAGGCGAAGCACCTTCAATTCGGCGGCCTTGATGATCGTGACGTCGGTGAAGGTTATGACGACACCCTCCACCTGACCGGTTTCTGTGCGAAACGGCATTATCCTCTTGAGAAGCCAGCGATTATCACGGGTTTCTTCTTCCTGTTCTACAGGAACACCACTGACAAGGACCCGGTTAATGTCAGCCAGCATCTCTTCCTGCTGTGAAAGGTGATAGGCTATATGGTCAATAGGACGACCAATATCCTGCGGCATGAGCTTAAAGAAAGCGGCAATGGCCGGATTGTATTTGCGGATACGAAGCTGACGATCGAGGAAAACTGTACCGATGTCGGTACTGGCCAGCAGATTTTCGTGGTCATTATTGAGCTGCTTCAGCTCCAGGTTCTTCCGCTCGAATTCCGAGTTGACCGAGTACAGTTCCTCATTGACCGAGTGCAGTTCCTCGTTGGTGCTCTGCAGCTCTTCATTGGAGGCGAGCAGTTCCTCGTTGGTGGCCTGCAACTCCTCATTGCTGGTCTGCAGTTCCTCGACCGTGGTTTGGAGACTTTCACGGGTTGATTGCAGCTCCATCTCCAGATCAGCCATATGTTGCCGGAAATGGCCGTCGACATCGAAGCTGGCGGCTTCAGTATCTTCTGGGACTTCAGTCGTGAGTGGGTGTTCCGCCAGGCGCACCCGTTCAAAATAGATATGGTAATGGGTAGTGTGGCTTTTTTCATCAGGTAATGGAGAAACATTCAGGTCGATCAGAAATTCTCCATCACCCCGTTTGATGCGGACATTGCGCGTAACAACAAGTTGTCTGGTTGAGTCCACCCGCTGCAGCGATGTGCTGAGAGCGATGTGCAGGTTATCCGAGCAGAGTGCAAGAATATTATTTTCGGTTCTCCCCTCCGGCATTTTCAGGTATTCGGCTACATTGCCGAAATAGTGGACAATCAGACGATTCTCGTCAATCAGTACTCCCGGCGGCATATGCCGGCGCAGGAGGATGTCGTAATCTGACAGTACCTGACGGTCGATAGTGACACTGCGGTTGCCGGCCGGCTGGAATACGGTAACCGGAATGTTGGATTTCCGCTCCATGCGGTTTGAGTCGAGATTAAGAGCCAGTTTAAGATCACGAATTTTGCGGAACAGTTTGTGCTGATTGGCGATGACTTCGAATTCACCGACGAATGCTCCCAGCCCTTCACTGCTTCCCAAAAATAGCGTGCAATCTACCTTGAGGGCAAAGTGGAAAAGAGAAATCACCTTTTCCTGCACTTCCGTCTGAAAATAGATCAGTAAGTTACGACAGCAGACCAGATCAAGTCGGGTGAAGGGAGGATCATTGAGCAGATTATGAGGGGCAAAAACAACCAGTTTACGCAGCTCAGATGTTACCCGAAACAGGTCACCACCCTCTTTTTTAAAAAACCTGTCCATTCGTTCCGGGTTCACATTGGTCAGGCGTCCCCGGTCATAGAGTCCTTGCGACGCAAAATCCAGGGAGGTTTTATGAACATCGGTGGCAAATACGGTTATTTTTCCCATAAAGCCGATGTCTTCAGCTTTTTCAGCAAGAAGGATTGCCAGAGAATAGGCTTCTTCACCGGTCGCACAGGCCGCCGACCAGACCCGGAGATCTTCTCCGCGGTGCAAGTTCTCAAATAATCGTGGAATAACCTCCTGCTCAAGAAACTCAAAAGCCTGCTTGTCACGGAAAAACTCGGTTACACCGATCAGAAGATCTTTGTAAAGCAGTTCAAGCTCTCCCTGGTCACCGGAGACAATGGTTGCATAATCGGAAACCTCCGGTATCTGTCTAAATTCCATACGTCTACGGATACGTCTGCCTACCGTGGAACCCTTATATTTAGAGAAATCCAGATTGTAGCTGCGTCGCAACAATGCGAAAATACCGGCGTACTCACCTTCATCCTCAAACACTTCCAGTTCGTGATGCATTCTGGTTCTGACTGCAAGAGGGCTGATTGCATACTCAACCAGAATGCGGGGTATCCGATCCGGAGCCAGAATAAAATCGCAGACACCTGTGGCAATGGCATTACGCGGCATACCATCGAATTGGGCCGATTCCGGAGACTGGACAATAACAAGTCCACCGTTTTTATTTATCGACACAATTCCTCGTGAACCGTCTGATCCAGTACCGGAGAGAACGACTCCCACTGCCCTGTCACCGGCATCCTCTGCCAGTGAATTAAAGAAAATATCTATCGGAAGTTCGATGTGGGGGCTGAGTGTTTTTTCTGTCAGATAAAGTTTTTCTTCTCTCACCGTCATGTGGGTTTTGGGAGGGATAAGGTAGATACTGTTCGGCTGTAGCTCAATTCCGTTGGATACGCGATGTATCGGCATTGTAGTATGCCGGGAGAGCAGATCGTCCATCAGGCTTTTGAAGTCAGGAGAAAGATGCTGGATAACTACAAACGCCATTCCTGTCTCAATCGGCATGTTGGCAAAAAATTGCTCCAGAGCACTCAAACCGCCTGCGGAGGCACCTATGCCAACTATGTGAGAAGGTTTAAGCATGGGGACTTTAGAAGGATTCGCTGACACGTTCATAGACAATCTCCGACAAATAGAGGCGCACGACGATGGGCGGGTGAGTTTTTTGTTCAATGTGGGCAAGAAGCATTTAGCATATTTTTGATTTTGATAAAATGTTTTTTTGACATTCATCACTGATATATGTCTCCATATTTTGAAGTTTTGCCGAACAATTATATACGACCAAGTGTAAGCGTAAGAGAGACAAATGATTAAAAAAGTGGCAGCAGGCAGTACTGAGGAGCAATTAGGTAACTCATGAGAGAATAACTTACATACAGCAACTTGGTACAAAAAAATATATATGCCCGTTTTTATTCATACTTATTGTATTGGCACGGCTAATGCTTTAACGATATCAAACAAAACCAGTATCACGAAACAACAAATGTATTCAGGCAAAGGCGCCTCCATTCAAAACGGGGCGCCTTTTTTATGCCCCTGAATCAAAACAAAATAGTTCGTTCACGAAAATTATTTCTGCAACGAGCCGCAGAAACATTTTCTAACTTACTAATCCCACAGGCTCACAGATTGGTGAGCAAAAGGAGCATCACATGAGACAGATAGCTATTTATGGTAAAGGCGGAATCGGCAAATCAACAACAACTCAGAACACGGTGGCAGGTCTTGCCTATCTTGGCAAAAAGGTAATGATTGTAGGCTGTGATCCCAAAGCTGACTCAACACGTCTGATTCTTCACGCAAAAGTTCAGAATACAGTAATGGATCTCGTTCGCGAGAAGGGTACTGTCGAGGACCTGGAGCTGGAAGACGTTATGAAGATCGGCTATGGCGATACCAAATGCGTAGAGTCTGGCGGACCTGAACCTGGTGTCGGTTGTGCGGGACGTGGCGTTATTACCGCCATCAACTTCCTCGAAGAGAACGGCGCTTATACTGATGATCTTGATTTCGTATTTTATGACGTTCTGGGCGACGTTGTCTGCGGTGGTTTCGCCATGCCTATTCGCGAAGGCAAGGCTGAAGAGATTTACATAGTTTGTTCAGGTGAAATGATGGCTATGTATGCTGCCAACAATATTGCCAAAGGCATTCTCAAATACGCATCATCCGGCAAAGTTCGTCTGGCCGGACTGATCTGTAACGCACGCAAAACAGATAAGGAGTATGAACTTGTCAGTGCTTTGGCAGCAAAACTGAGCACTCAGATGATCCACTTTGTGCCTCGCGACAATCAGGTGCAGCGTGCTGAGATGCGTCGTATGACGGTTATCGAATACTCTCCGGAACATCCGCAGGCACAGGAGTACCGTACTCTGGCAGAGAAGATACTCAATAACAAAATGCTCGTTGTCCCGACCCCGCTTGAGATGGAAGAACTGGAAGATCTGCTGATGGAGTATGGCATCATGGAAGCCGAGGACGAGAGCGTTGTCGGTGTGGCTGAAGCGGCGTAATTCAAAAAACAGTCCACCACGGAGGCACGGAGACACAGAATAAGGCGTAAAGTTTTTGGATTTAAACCTAATAAAGTATTAAGGTTTTGATCTTCTCCGTGACTCTGTGTCTCCGTGGTAGGTTTTGAAAGGGGATTTATATGTCAGATAAGATAAGAAAAATTGAAGGCATTACCAAGGAATCGACTCAGGCGATGATTGATGATGCGTTATCGGTTTATCCAGAAAAAGCCAGAAAGAAGCGTGCACCGCATCTTGGTGCCAATGATCAGGGTTCCGGCTCCGCCTGCGTCAAATCCAACAAAAAAACAGTTCCAGGCGTGATGAGTGCCCGTGGCTGTGCCTATGCGGGTGCCAAGGGTGTTGTCTGGGGTCCGATTCGCGATATGGTTCATGTTTCCCATGGGCCGGTGGGTTGTGGATGGTACTCCTGGGGTACGAGGCGTAATCTTATGAGCGGCATCACCGGAGTTACGAGCTTTCCGATGCAGTTTACCTCCGATTTTCAGGAAAAGGACATCGTCTACGGTGGTGATAAAAAGTTAAAAACACTCCTGGCTGAGGCACACGATCTGTTTCCGCTGGCAAAGGGGATTTCTGTTCTTTCCGAATGTCCGGTCGGCCTGATTGGTGACGATATCAACTCGGTGGCAAAAGCCTCTGCCAAAGAGCTGGATCTACCGATCATCCCCTGCAACTGTGAGGGCTTTCGTGGCGTTTCGCAGTCTTTGGGACATCATATTTCCAATGATACAATTCGCGACTACATTATCGGAACCCGCGAATTTTCCGAACCGGAGAGCCCTTACGATATTTCTCTGATTGGCGATTACAATATTGGCGGTGATGTCTGGTCTGCCAAATCTCTACTAGAGGAGATCGGCTTGAATGTTAAGTCAGTCTGGACCGGCGATGGAGAGTTGGAGAAAATTGCGGCAACTCATTCCGTCAAGTTGAACCTGATCCACTGCTACCGTTCGATGAATTATATGTGCAAGGTTATGGAAGAGAAGTTTGGCATTCCTTGGATGGAGTTTAACTTCTTCGGCCCTACCAAGATAAGAGAAAGTCTGCGTGCGATCGGCGAGCGCTTCGACGATACAATCAAGGAAAAAGTGGAACTTGTTATCGCTAAATATGATCCGATTATGCAGGCAATTATAGATGAGTACAAACCACGTCTGGACGGCAAAAAAGTTATGCTGCTGGTCGGCGGTCTTCGTCCCCGTCACACCATCGGTGCCTATGAAGATCTTGGTATGGATTGTGTCGGTTCAGGTTACGAATTTGCTCATACTGATGACTATGACCGTACCGCCCCTGAAATGCCGGACGCTACCGTTGTTTACGATGACCCGTCCGAATATGAATTTGAAAAGTTTGCCGATGCTCTGAAGCCTGACCTGATCGGTTCCGGTATCAAAGAAAAATATGTGTTCCAGAAAATGGGAATCCCGTTCCGCCAGATGCACAGTTGGGATTACTCCGGTCCGTACCACGGTTATAAAGGTTTTGAGATCTTCGCCAGGGATGTGGATATGGCTGTTAACAGTCCGACCTGGAAGCTGGTAAAGGCACCTTTTTAGAAAACCCACCACGGAGGCACGAAGACACAGAGAAGGGGTATAAGATTTGGTTTCCCCCCT
>CAJBRY010000229.1 GCA_903958085.1 uncultured Geobacteraceae bacterium | reverse complement strand
CACACCCACTCTTCAGGGGTAAAAAATGCCGCACAAGTTAGTGCCCAGCACTGAAGATTGAACAATTCCTGCTCATTACGATATCCTTCTACTACAATGTATTTGTTTTTTCCTACACGCTCTATCTCTTTAAGTGCAGCTTTTAAATCAGGCAAAAGAAGATTGTGAAGTGTATTGATTGATAGAACCAAGTCAAATTCCATATCCTCAAATGGAAAAGGATCTTGGGCTCGGTGAATGAAAAGTCGATCCTGAATTTCTTCCTTGGCTTGCTTAATAGCATAAGAAGACACATCAATACCAAATACTTTCGCATCCGGTAATAGTCGATAAAATTCATAAAGAAGAAAACCTTTACCACATCCAACATCCAGAATTCTAGAATCATTGCAAAGCTTATATATCTCAACCAGCTTCTCAGCTATCGGTCTCCATCTTCCATCATAACGAAAACCACCGTATCCGTGACATCGATTACCATCCCAATATGCTTTGTCATATTGTCGTGCCACCTTCATACAGGAAACTTTAGAGTCTTGCATTCTGGCCATATAATCTCTCTCAGTGATTGTATGAAGTGATGCAACAACCTGCTTAATTCTACTCATGTCCTTGCCTCCAATATATGTCCAAAACCGCTAATTTTTAACATTGTCAAAGGAATTAACTTGTCTTGAGCCATGCACAAATCGACGCATTTGCCCACTGGCATTACCAGCTTTTTCCATATCTTCAGCAGCCTCTTTGACCATGCCGATCGCATTTAATGATAAACTGCGATGATAGTAATATAGTTGGTGCGGATATATTGAAATTGCAGCATTGAAATCATTTATAGCTTCTAAATGCTTCGCATCTCTTGCAAAAGCTTCGCCTCTAAATGCATATATACTATCAGGCAATTCCGATTGATCCGTATTTTCCAAACACTTGGAATAATCGTCTATAGCCGCAGAATACTGCCCAGAATCCACATAAAACAGACCTCTGTAAAAATATGCACCGGCAAATGGTTGATGTGCAATAACTTTTGACCACATTGTTCCGGAGTCTTTCCAGTCACCTATTAGCTGGCCTGTTATAACCATATACAAAACCAGTAAAGCCCCTGACAACAATACTAAAATATTACGGTATACAGAACTGAGCGTGTTCACAAATATTGAGAAAACCATCCCCGTAATTAAAATACCAGGTATCAACGATGGCAGGTAGGTGTAGCGAGGTGCTATTATTATTTGTGCACCATTGGCAGTAAGATGAAGAATCGGCAATAATGGGATTAAGAAACCAAGCATTATTGCGGTAACCCACCATTTCTTTTTTCCGAGATAGATACCGATACAAAACAAGACGGCAAAAGCAATGGCCTTGAAAACATAAATTTTTGGTATGGCATAGGCGAGATGGTAGTACGGAAGAATATCAAAGGGAAGCAGCAGAATCACTAAATATTCAATAATTGAATTCCCTGATGCAACCAAGCGTACCATAAGAGGAAATTCGCCTAGTGAATTGAATCCATCTTGATTGAGCCTGGAGAAAACCGTCACAATAACAATGCCGATTGAAAAGGCAAAATACGGAATTTTTTCAACAAAAACTGCCTTAAAATTGTCTTTTCTCAATCTGCCTAATGGATACCAGTCAATCACCAATAATACTAGCGGCAGAATAACACTAATTGACTTTGACATTAACGACATACTAAACAGTAGTAGCGAAAAGACAAACTCGCGACAGACAATACTCTTGCGAAATAGAGCATCTTTCTTTTGAACGTAGCGTAGATAAAAAAGTACCGAGGATATTGTAAATAAGCCATTTAACACATCCTTCCTTTCGGAAACCCAGACAACAGATTCAACCCGAGCTGGATGAATGCCCCATAATAGAGCCACAAAAAGAAGGACTGCCATATAATAATTTGTTTCCGATGTGCTACGCTCAAACTTAAGAAGATCACTCTGCTTCCATAGCCTAGAGGCGAGCAGCACAACAATTCCAGTATTTACTGAATGAATCATAATATTGGTCAAGTGATACCCAAATGGGTTCAGACCCCAGAAGTAATAATCCAGTGCAAATGTAACCCATGTTAACGGTAACCAGAAACCATATACAGGGGTAGTTGTAAAAGCATCTATAAAGAAATCCAGATCAAGTGACCTTATCAAAACGTTATTTATAACATAGTCTTGATCTTCCCAATTAACAAAACCACAAGTCAATGCCTTCAGATAGACAAGAAAACAAATCACACCTGCTGAGAATGACATAATACCAACAGAATTTTTTTTAAGTATGGGCAACATCTAAACAACCTTTTCAGTATTCACCTTAAAGAAGTTATATAAAATTGACATGGCCGGAAGGGTGCTTCAGTTCCCAGAGGTAGTGGTTAACTTTATCCATACGACAGTTCATTCGGCATCCTTCCGGATCCATAACATCAGATACGAAATCCAATGACCGTTTCCTCCTCTCCCCCTGCCAGATATCAAAGAACGACTCTTCACAAATATTGCCATAAAGGAAATGTTCATCGCCAAGTTGGGCATTGCATCCCCAAACATTTCCTCCCGAGTCAATATATGCCCAGAACGGCAATGCCAGACAGCGCTTATAGCTACGTTCTGTTTTAATTGTATTCATGATGGTGTTCATACGGAAGACAACACTGAAACGACTGTCGTTAAAACGTTCAAGTCGCTCAGAAAGCTTCAGATATGGAGCATAATCAACTTCAGCATATTTTTGAGTATGGCTTTTATGATGATGGGAGTAAGGTTTAATTACCAGATAGCTGGCGCCGGCATCTTTTACCCATACCGCAAGCTGCTCCATTTCATCAACATTTTCCGGCAGAAGAAGCGCCTGGGTTCCCAATGTACATTTCAGATCTCGATCTTTTATGAGTTGGGCGGCTGATAATATGTTTTCCAGTACCAGATCAAAATCAGTCGGTTCAGTACCGTGAATAGAAGCATAACTATTTGCAGAACCGGCGTTGATGCTTATTTTAATCCAGCTCATAAAAGGCAGTATCTGTTCTGCCAGCTTTTGACTCAACAGCACCCCGTTAGTTGCCACAGCAACATCAATTCCGACAGAACTGGTACGCTGAATTATTTTCGCGATATCAGGATGAAGCAAAGGCTCACCCTCACCACTATACATAATACTGCGAATACCAAGAGAGCCGAACTCAGTAAGACGCTCCAACAATTTACCGGTCTGCTGAAATCTGGGCTGATACCCCATATAGTCTTTGGCACAAAACAAACAGCGGTGATTGCAGCTTCCGGAAGGTGAAATTTCCATAAAAACAGGGTATATGTTTTTGCCGTCAAGCCACTCGGCAACAAGGCGTGGGTGAAACATTAACTTTTGACTATCAATCCTGAATTTATCTGTTTTTAGCATTGGCATAAAAAACATCCTTAGCAGCTTAACAAGATGTCAACACATTT
>CAJBRY010000228.1 GCA_903958085.1 uncultured Geobacteraceae bacterium | reverse complement strand
TACGAACTGTTCCAGCGGATGCTCTATTGCTTGATAAGGTTGACAAGATGGTTGAGTATATCAGTAACGCGGCGAAGGAGGGGTTTGGGATTGAGAATTCACCTGCTCATTTGCGACTTCTACGCTCTTCGTTTGCCGGAATTCCATCGCCAGTGCGTTGCCGGGCCGGTTATAACTCTCTTTTAGTTGATTGTTATGGAGATGTATTTACATGTTTCCCCTTTATTGGCTGGGGTAAACCGGCTGGAAATATTCGTGACGGGAGTCTTGTAGAACTGTGGAATTCTCCAGATTATCAGAAACATCGTGACTCTGCGTCAGGGTGTCATGACTGTTACCTTAACGGACAACTTGAACTAAACCTCCTTTTTGATCATAAAATCCGGATGGGATGGTAGCGGATGGCAATTATTAACGCTTCCACCCTCTACAGTTTATTAGGAAATTTGCACTCGCTCATACCGTTTGGGCTTGGTTCCAGCAGAGCTTTTCCTCCTTTATTTGTGCAGATCGAGGTTACACACAGGTGCAACGCCGGTTGTCCGATGTGCTACCAGAATAGCAAGCTGAGCGCCGGGCAGGAACTGACGTTTGGAGAGATCAAAAATATCATCGATCAGTTGCCCCCCTGGTCTGTTCTCTCACTGACTGGCGGTGAACCGTTTATCAGGGAGGATTTTGTTTCGATATTAGAGTACGGCATGAAAAAGAGAAAATGTACCACTTTAACCAATGCCTCTCTGGTTACGGACAGCCATATTGATTTGATGGTAAGGAACAAGCTGCTGCTGATTGCTGTCTCGATAGATGGTATAGGAGATACCCATAACGGTATAAGGAAGATGCCTAGCTTATTTGATAAAGCTGTTGAAACAATTATCAAAATTCAGGAGAAGAAGAAGGAACTGAAAACTGTATTTCCACTCATTGATCTAAAAACAGTGATTCTTAAGGAGAATGTCAATCAGCTATCGGACATATTGGAACTGGCTGACACTCTTTCGGTCGATTTTATCACTTACTCAGTGCCAAGATCTATGGACAATTTGTATAGTGCGCCCTATAGGGAGGAACTCAGTGAAATATGCGAGACTCCACCGGTCTATCCCTGGCTTGAAGAAGATGAGCTGAAGCTTCTTACTGCACAAATATCAAGAGTCAAAAAATATTCCGGCAAAACCAAAATTCGTTTTTATCCTGCCAATATGCTGGATGAGACAATATTGGGTGAATTTTATAGACAAAAATTGTTACCCGATGACTTTAAGGCCTGCTCACTGCCATGGTCGCGGATGTCCATATCACCACATGGGGATGTCTACCCTTGCTTGTCTTACAGGGTAGGAAACGCAAAACATGACAGCCTTTCTAAAATCTGGAACGGCTCCAGGTTCAGAGCTTTTAGAAAGTCTCTGAATAGAAAAAAACTTTCAGGTTTTTGTCTTGGCTGCTGTAATTCCGTCTGCAGAAGCAGTATGCATTAAAAAGAATGATGAATTTGGATGCTTATTTAATTGATCAACATAAATGAAGGTAAAGAGTCTATATGAAAGTAAGCCTGATTTTTACCCCTATCGACATAAATCCTCACAACAAATCCGTTTCGTTCAGAGATGAGAAACTGGGGTTTGTACCTCCCACAAGTCTTTTGATTGTGGCCGCACTTATGGAGAGAGAGGGGGTTGAAGTTGATCTGATTGATATGGAGGCCGAAGGACTCAGCTATTCGGACACGCTTAAGCGGATTCGCTCATTTGCTCCCGATATGCTCGGTTTTACTGTCACCTCCTGGAGTTTTCATTCTGTTATCAGATGGATTAATAGATTTAAAGCTGATACTCCTATTCCGATTCTGGTTGGTGGCGAACATCTAAGGCTTTATCCGCATGAAACAATGTCGCATGAGGCGATTGATTTCTGTATTGTCGGTGAGGCTGAACTGCCGCTTCCGGAATTCATTCGGGCTTTTCGTGAAGGAAGGTCATTTGATGGAATAAAGTCGCTAGGTTTCAGGCAAAATGGGAGTGTAGTAATTGATCGCACAATCCAGTTTGTTGAAGATATAAACACAATCCCTTTTCCTGCCAGACATCTGATCAAAAATGATCGATATGAAAATGTTCTCAGCAGAAAGAAAAATTTTACGGCTCTTATCTCATCAAGGGGATGTCCTTTCAATTGTGCGTTCTGCACACACAATCATCAAAAATATCGTGCCAGGTCTCCAG
>CAJBRY010000227.1 GCA_903958085.1 uncultured Geobacteraceae bacterium | reverse complement strand
TGTTAATTTTATTGGATAGCGATCAGCAACCTTACCAATATTTTTTGATTCGGCATGAATAATCTCTATATTACAGGTTGATAAGCCTCTATGTCTAATGTATTGCATTAGGTATATTCCTGTTTGTTGTTTGTTATTGATTACAACTGTATGCAAACGGATTTACTTGATTTTACTTGATAATAGTCAGAATTTATGAAATATATAAAGCGCTTTTTAGTATTTGAATAAATATATTTCAAACTCTCATTTATGGTTGCCTACTAATGTACACTAAATATTTTGGGTTCAACGAGAAACCTTTCACTCTTACACCTAACCCTCGATTTATTTATCTAAGTAAATATCATAAAGAAGCTTTTGCTCACCTTCTGTATGGCATCAACAGCCATTATGGCTTTATAGAACTTATTGGTGAAGTTGGAACAGGCAAAACCACCGTTCTTAGAACTCTACTTAATCAGCTACAGGATGAAGACTATCGAACTGCTCTTATTGTCAACCCATGCTTGACTGGTGTTGAACTGCTCAGAAGTATCTGCCATGAATTCGGCCTTGATTCCAGTAGCGAATATTCCAACGAACTTCTTATCGAGATCAACAAGTTTCTTCTGCATGAAACTGCAGAAGGGCGAACAGTTGTCCTGGTTATTGATGAGTCACAGAACCTTCAACCTGCTGTGCTTGAGCAAATTCGGTTGATTTCTAATCTCGAGACCGATAACGACAAGCTGATACAAATTATTTTAGCCGGTCAGCCTGAGCTGGGGGCTTTACTGGAACAACCTGAACTTCGTCAGCTTAACCAGCGTATTGCTGTTCGTTATAAGCTTAAATCGATGAGCATGCTTGAAACACGTGCTTATATCCGGCATCGAATGGCAGTAGCGGGTGAAACCGGCGGAGTGTCTTTCAGTTTGTTCGCTACCAGATGGATATACCTTTATACTCGTGGAGTTCCTCGCATGATTAACATACTATGCGATCGGGCGTTACTGATAGCATATGGAGATGACCGCAGGCGCGTAACTTCCGGAATTGTCACAAGCGCCATAAAAGAGCTAATAAATGTGCCGCAGGGTAAGCGACTTTCATTGGTGTTCATTGTTCTAATCATACTTTGCATAATTGCAGCAACACAATTTTTTGATTTAAATAGCCTCATTACACCTAAATCAAGCAAGATTGTAGCTTTAAAGCCTGTTTCACCTCCTATTGCTGGGAGAATTTCATCGGCCAAAGTCCCTGCTGTAACGCCTCAAATTCCAAAAAACTACTCTGCTGCTGTTGTAAACAATATTGTTGATCAACAATTATTGCGATTTCAGAAGGAAATTTCTTTATACGACCAGAATGACGTTCACTTAATTGCATTCAACACAATTGCAGAAAAGTGGAATTCTTCTTCCATAAAAACTTTTAGCGGTAAACTTACCGTACCGGACATGTATACCCGTCTTGCTGCAAAAAGGGATTTGAAGGTTACAAAATTCAACGGCTCCCTGAACGAAGTGCTTAGATTTGATATTCCTTTTCTAGTCTCAACCAAAATTTCTGACTCACTTGGCGCTTACTGTTTTGCTGTTACATCTGCTAATAAAGATTCTTTTACAATTTTTCCAACTATATTTGGTGATGATAGAATAAGCCGAAAAGATCTAAATTTAATTTCAGGCGGAACTTACTATCTTGTGTGGCAAAACCCAGGACAGATACCTGAAAAAATCATGCAGGGTGATAAGAGTTATGAAATACGTTCTCTGCAGATACTTTTGCAACGAACTGGAAAGTACAACGGCTCAATAGATGGCATATACAGTGTTGCTACTGCAAAGGCCGTTAGCGATTTCCAGCGTTCTGCCGGTATTTCTCAAAATAAAAATGTTGGTGAATTAACTCTGGCCGCCCTTGCAAAATATTATATCAATCAAAAAATCCCCTCAATTTCATCAACAGGAAGCCTAAAATGAGTTCAATTCTTAAGGCTCTGAAAAAACTTGAAGATGAAAAGGTTTCTCGGCAACCGGATGAGCTGAAAATAGATTCTGAAATATTGAGAACCGACAACCCACCTGTTTTTTCTGGGGTAGCCTTACTGTTGTCATCGTTATTGCTTTTGATTGGTGGTTCAGGTGCTACTTACATGTATATGAAACTCGAAAAACCGCTTGAATCTATTAACCTGAAATTGCCAACTGTAATGATCAAGCCGAATCAGCCAACAATAACAAGTCCTGAACCAAATATTAAAACTGAGCCGGTTACAAAAGTAGTGCCTCCTCCTGCAAAAAAAGAAGA
>CAJBRY010000226.1 GCA_903958085.1 uncultured Geobacteraceae bacterium | reverse complement strand
TCCTCTTTCAAAACTAACTGACTTGTCGATAGGCCGTAAATAGCAATATAGATATATGGTTAATTATATGGGTAAAGCTGAAGAAAAACATCCTGTATTCTGCTATTATCACCGTACTTTAAAATCGTCATTTTTTTACTCAAAATCCCGGTTTTATTACGTATTGGTTGAAATGTGTGCAAAAATAGGTTAAATACGCAATAAATACAGTGGTTTACGTTAAATAAACAACTTGACAAAAATGGGAAAATATGTTAGTATTTCAATAGCTTAACAAATAAAACGTTGTGTGTATTTGAATGGTTTCAATTGTTGCTGTCCGGGGATATTCCTCGGGCAGCTTTTTTGCTTTTTACACTTTTCATTTTTCATCAATCAACCAAATCACCATAAAACCTATTTAAGAAAGAGAGGACTTGCCAATGAACCGTTATGTAATTACCAGGGACAAATTTATGAACGTCAAGGAAACAAAAACGTTGTTGAAGGTTTGCCGGAAAAACGCAGACACCGATCTCAGAGAAAACAGAAACACATGGATCAATCGCTATATGTTGATTCATTTAGCCCCTTTTTCTTTTTTTGTGTAATTAACATACAGAAACAAGATGGAAAATTTGATTTAATCTCTATGGGTTAACTACTCCGCTACTTGCGGCGGGGTAGTTGATTTTTATTCGTTATTTGCATCTTGCAAAACGATGGCGACAGCGTGGGACCTGTTGACAGCACCAAGTTTTTTCATTAAATTATTAATATGAAAATTAACCGTGCTTTCGCTGATATTGATGATAGCTGAAATATCCCAAGTACTTTTCCCCTGCATGATCCAGTTCATGATCTCCCTCTCACGCACACTGAGGCGACGGTCAGTAGGACATAATTTGATGACAGGCGATGAATTCAACGCTACTTCTTCTTTACGCTTAGGTATGTTGCTTGCGACAAATACACATCCAATAACTTTCCCTTGCGGATCAATCAGTTTTCGCACGCTGATCTCCATTGGCGCATAGTGACCATCCTTATGGCTGGCACTCAGATCAGAAGTTATTTCATGAAAAACCTGTTCAAAAGCACCCCGATTGAGACTCATGATCATTTCTAAATCATCCGGATGAGTAATGTTTAACCCATTAATGCCAATCAGCTCTTCAGAATTATATCCGAGTATTTCGAGGGAATTTGTCACATATTGAATAGTGCCGTTTTCACCAACTAGAGTGATGCAATCTGTAATACCTTCCGTTATCAGACGATATTTTTCTTCTTTCTGCTTAATTGTTTCCTTATCTATCTTGCTTGCGGTCACGTTTCTTACTATTCCTTCGATGGCGATGGCTGATCCTCTTTCATCGCACACTAGAAAATTTCTCTGTTGCAACCATCTTTCGCTGCCGTCCTTATGAATGATTTTATATTCATAGAAAGGAGACATCTTGCCCTGCAATAGTAATTTCCATTGCTGTTTTAAATATGAGGAAAAATCTGGATGAATTATATT
>CAJBRY010000225.1 GCA_903958085.1 uncultured Geobacteraceae bacterium | reverse complement strand
TCTTTTCACTTTACTGATTATCCCGAAATAATCCGAACAAATAAAAAAAGCATGATAAAAAGTGCGTAAAAATCAGTGAACTGGCTGATAAATAAAATAAAATTCTGCTTGACTCTTTGATTTAACAAAGCTACATGATGGGTAACTCTACTCCATCGAGACCAGATTAAACTGCACCAGCGCACTATCCCGCGTTCTACTCAACATCAATTCTATACATCTGTCCGGTATCACTAATCAGTCACGTGCAATTTCTTGCATAGTGACTTTTTTATTTTAAATCCAAATTAATTCAAAGAAAGGAGAATGATGATTATGCAGAAAGAATGACAAGAACAAAATCGTAAATGTAGTACTACAATTGAATATGGCAATTTTAGCTGATGCATAAAAATCGCTTGCGCGATTTGCATCGGCTTTTTTATGCCCAAAATTATGAGAATTGAAATCCAAAACCAAATTATCCAAGGAGAACAAATTATGAATACTGCAAAAATAATCGTAGAAATTACTCAGGAAGAACGTAACAACATATCTTTAATCAAAACGGAGCAGAGCAGTAATAAGTGTATAAAAAAAATAGTTATCAAGCAAACTGTTATAAAGTTTGGACATAGAATCATTTCCAGAGCAGAATTGAAGAGTTATTATGACAATAATGAACTGATGATGCTTGGACTTGTTTCTGATACTGGAGAACTATCTTGGGAAACCGCACCAACCTGGGACCACATATCCGATTCTGGAAGTCTAACCCTTTATCGTGTAAACAACCCGGCAAAAAGGATTCCGAAAGTATTTAAATCACTACCAGTGAATTTAAGTCTTCCATATTCAGTTATAGAGTGCAAATCGAACCTTGATACAGTTACTCTTGCGGAACTGAATGCCTACAAAGCGCAACTAATGGACGCGGATTTAGATGTGTATTTTGAACTTGAGGACAAATCCGGCGATATCATGCGAAGTGGAATATGCCGAATTAGCTTCCTTGATAAGTTGAAGAAATGGGCAGAGTCAATCGGAGGGTCATTTTATACTGAAGCAATTTGCTGACCCATACACCATCCTTGCATTGCAGGGCACTCAGATTGTTCCTGGTGTGTACGTCCTGATTTCAATGAAATAGCAAAAGAGACCCTCACCGGTTCACGCAGCAAGCCTTCGGGCTTTGCCAATTAGCGTGGACTTTGGTGGGGGTTTTTTATTGCCTGTAATTCGGGTTTGGAATATAGATTGGTATCTTTTATTACAAGGGAATTCCGTATGATTGATTCAAAACTCATAGCTGATGCTTTGAACAAGTGCGCCAGCCAACAGCACCTTGTTGCTAATCATTGTACCTGCTATCAGGGCAACAGAACACGGGTTCAGCAGAATTCCGCAGATAAAAAATCAAAGAAAGAAGCGGAATACCATGAACGGGTTCTACGCTCTTTTCTGGTGACTGGCTGTATCAGAACATCCGAAAAGCTTGTAAGAGCAAACTGAAATTATGCAATTTGGTTATAAGAGGGAAGCATGGCGGATGATATTTTAAAGAAATTACAGGAACTTGTTTCGGTTCCTGAACTCACTTCGGGATTTAAGACCCAGCAGGATTGTATTGCTTGGGCAAACAAGGTTCTTCCTGCCTTGGTTTTTAATGCCGAATTCCGGCAGGAATTTATGGAGTATCAACAGAATATAAATACCGTCGGGCTTTCAGGGGACCTTCAAGCTTCATCCCTTAATCAAATGGTAAGTATTCTGGGACTGGCTATTGCTGACCGCCAACATCTATTGTCTCAACAGCCACAATTGATTAGTGAAGAATTGCTGGAATATGTGGATATTTTTGAAGATATCTCCGGGAGATTTATTAATGGAAGTACCCTTCATCTTCAATTGGATGACGAGGTATATTTCAGTCAGAAAACGATGGAAGTAATATCGTTAATAAAGGATTACCTGGGAGAGAAGAACCAGTATACCGGTCCTATCTACCACACCCTGAATTATGACATGGGAACGTATGGACCCAGCCTTCATTGCGTTCAATCAGTAAAAGGTTTTATTTTAGCTGCACATAAGGAAATTAAACGGAAGGAATCCAGAAATGCCCACGGAGGCAATATGTTCAAAGAATTTATGACCGACTCGGTATCTATCGTTAACAAAAATGGCACGGAGCATCAAAATGTCAAAGCGTCGGTACAAAAGAACATAATTCTTGTCACGGACATTTCCATTCCGATTGAATCCGGCGATAAAATAGTCAGGGTATTACCAAGTAAAGTAAAAGAGGTATTTGAAGTCGTTGACCCAGGTTACCATGCAGGATTTGGAGGGATAGATGCTCATTACCAAATCAAATACCGAAGGGGAGTAGATGCTCCTGTAGCGCATCCACAAACTATCCCCCATCAAATATTCAACCTTCACGGGGACAATGCCCGTGTAAATTTCCACTCTACGGATTCATCCACTAATATCGTCAATACCAATTCTGCGGAACTGTTTAATGGGTTGTTGAAGCTGATTGAAGAGCAGATTAAAAATGCAAATGACCGTAATTCCCTGATTGCAACCGTTGAAGCTATGCGTCAAAGTCAGGGCACAAGCGGGTTTATGTCATGCTACCAGGAATTTATGGCTGTAGCTTCTGACCACATTTCCGTTTTTGGTCCTTTGCTTCCAGCTCTGACAAAGATGCTAATTCCAGGCTAAATCCGGCATCGCAGGCAAAAGCTGGTATTCAAAAAACACATAATAAACTTCTCAATCAAGAAACAGCACCGCTACTTTTTGACGGAAAATTCAAGAAACAACACCGCTATCAAAGCCACCGTCACTATTTCAAATTTACACCGATATTTTCCACCGGAATTCAATCAACACGTCGATAATCAATTCTTCCTTCGCTATTGCCGTCTACACCGCTATTCACACCAACGGCAAGAAACAGCTTCGATATTTAGGCTACCGTCAGTATTGCAATCTACACCGGTATTAACTTCCTTCCGGCAACGACAAGATACAACCGTCAGAACACACCAGACTTAACTTCAGACGGATTTTCACTTCCAAAGCCACACCGATATATCATCTGCAATCCTGAACGTCGCTATGACACACCTGTTCGTCCATAAAAATCGAAGAGCCACCGGATTAAACCTAGTGGCTCGTTTACATCATAAAACCCTTTACCCCGGCATCGACAAAAAGACGGGAGTAACCTTCCAGAACTTTATGCTGCCATTGCTTCCCTTTCTTCCATTTCGTAAAGCCTCCTGGTCATATCCGCACGGTACATTGCTTCAATCTCTGCAGGAACTTCTTCACGAATTACAGTTTCTTCGTATCCCCAGATTTCTTCCTCGGTTAAGTCGGGAAGGGGCATGCTATTGAGTGCAAGTGATACCCGCATGCTTGCTTTCTTGTGATATTCGGGATTCATTTCACAACCCCAAAATTCCCTCTCCCACTTTGTGCATGCTTCTGCTGTGGTTCCACTTCCCATGAACGGGTCGATTACAAAATCACCTCTATTTGAGTGGGTCAAAAGCAGGCTTTTCATCAACCGATAAGGTTTCTGACATGGGTGCAATGTACCGCCATCTTCATTGGTGAGCTTTTCCCCGCCAGCAGTCTGACCAGATTCAAAAAATGCCGTCATGGTTGGACCACACAATTCTTTGTCAATCCACCTTTCGTTGAACGTTATGAAATTACTTTCCGGGCGGACAAGCCATAAAATATATTCAATGGTTTCCAGATACTGACCGGTTGAATGCTTATATCGGCGATTGGTTTTGCGCCAATGCAGGATTTGCTTCAATTTCAAACCATTCAGGTTGGCAAGGTAGTCGGGCAATAACACGTCCGTACAGAAAACAAGGGCTTGCCCGTCATCATTAAGGACACGTTCTACTTGAAACATAAATGAAGCAACGTCGAACCGCTTGCCTTCTGCCTTGCTATCCCATTCTTCAGAACCATTCCTTTTTAATCCTTCGGCGTAAGGTGGGTCTGTCAGGCACAAATCCACTGACCGGTCTTCAAGGTGCCATATGTTGTCTTCATACTTTCCGAGGTCCAAAGAACATGACCACATAAAGTCCATTCCTTCCTTGGGTTCATCTTCCGCCGGGGCGCTGTCAATGCTTTGTTTGTAGACGACATCTTTATATTCACGCACCGTGCTAATCAATCTATTCGATATCATATCGAAACAGGTGCTTTTGTGGTAATCAGGCATTCGGGCAAGTTGCCGTAAGTCCCCGATATTGTCTTCTATCGGCAATCCAACGAGCTTTTCTGCCATTTCGTCCGACAGACCCCGCCCGGTTTCAAGCATATACTGCACGGTTCTTTGGTGTTTACGCATATCTTCCGCCATTTTTTCGGTATATGCCTGTGTCGTTGGCGAAATAAATTCGTTTTCGGCAACCTGGTTCTTCAGGTTCTTCTTTGCTTTCGACTTCTTTGATGCTTCAGGATGAAGTGCTTCATAGTATTCTTTCTGTTTCGTAAGCAATTTCGCTTTTCGAAGAGCAGAAAGCTCCTTCCTTTCCAAGTTTTCGTCGATTTCTGCGACCATTTTTTCCAGTTCCGTGTAGGACTTGATTATAGCTGGAATGGTGTCGTATCCGAGTTGCATGTATGCGGCAATCCGTCTGGCACCAGATACCAGCTTTAAATCCGCAGTCAGGGTGATTGGGTTGATAAGTCCGATTTCTTGGATACTGCGGACAAGACTTTCAATATTGCCGAATGTCCGACGGTTTTCTTCTATGTATATTTCATTAATTACTGCCTCTTGCATGTGTGTCTCCTTGTCTGTGCTTCCGGTTAGAGTGAGTGTGCCTCCCGGATTTTCCGTGAGGCACGTTGGGTGATTAAGTTGAAGGTCCTGTTGAACCCATCCACAAGTAGTTTTATTTGCCATGTTGCTATCCGTTGTCAGTGTTGGTCGGAATGGCATTGTCTTTGACAGTACCTCTCAGCCATTCGATATAAATAGACATGCGGAAAATGCAACATTCTATGTCACCGGGATACGTGAACGATTTAAGGAAGATGAATTCTTCAATCAGACTATCAACGGTGTCCCGGATAAATTCGGTTTTTTGGGCGGACGATATTTTCTTTGGTTTCATGCGTGTTGTCCCCCTTCAATAAGTTCGTAATGCGTGGGGTCATCACCATTCGGAGACATTAAAGTGAAATACAACCTCAGTGCTTCCAAATCCCTTTTCGATATACCATCTCTGAATTTGGCAAAATGAATCGGCAGAAATCCGTGCTTCGATACATAAACATCCCAGTGGCTTCCATTCATAATTTTATAGACAAGTTTCTTTCCGGTAATACGGTCTTGGTAAACCGACACTTTCATATGTCCGTCCACACCGGTATTGATTAAATCGAGATTAAAGACTGAGCCACTTTTTTCTTTCCAAACTTTTTTCGTTCCAAAATCAACCATTTTTATTCCCCTTTTATATTATTTGTGTGTGAGCGAGAGAGCCTCCCACAGGGATTCCGTGAAAGGCTCGTTGCGACTGGTATTTTGGCTAATCTATCCGTAATGTTCGTTTGTCATAATGCCTCCGGTTCAAAATTTTGCAGGAGCGAGAGACCTCCCCGGATTTTGTCCAGAAAGGCTCGAATACATGCTTCATGTCCGATAAAATTATTGTATTAAGTCATAGGCTATGCCCCTTGTCTTGCATGTGCAGACCGCAAGATTGCCAATATATTGTTCATTTTCTGGGTGGCTATTTCAGGAGCGCAGGGGGCGTAACTGATTTTGACTTGGTATGTCACTTCACCCCGCTTATTTTTGGACGACCTACCCAAGCTTGTAACCCATTACAGAAAAAATAGTTATTTTCATACTTGCGTATATCCACCCGCCGTGTTATTTTTTGTCTACCAAAATATAAGCATACCATAACATAATATATTACAAGTGTCAATGTAAAATATTACAATTGCATACAATGCAGTACAAGGACAACTATCAATGGAAAATCCAAATCCAAAAAACACAAAAGAATTCGAGGAGATAGGAAGGCGGTTGCGGGAGATTCGTGAAGATGGCGAGTGGACACAAACCGCTATTGCGAGGGAAATCAGCATATCCGCGCCGATGTGGCAGAACTATGAATCAGGCAAGCATCTGGTTTCCGGCGCGGTATTACAGAAGCTTGCGATTATGGGTTATGACGCAAACTGGGTGCTTTGTGGATATGGTTCCATAAAGATGCCAAAGTTTACGGAAACGGCTTCCGTCGGCATCAATGCCGAAATATTGTCTGACCTGATTAAACAGGTAGAAATAATCATTAGTACGAACGACTGGTTTATTACACCACAAGACAAGGCGGACATCATTACTCCGCTGTTTGTCAAATACAATCAAACCCAGATAATCGACATCGACGAAGTTCGTTGGGCTACAAAACTTGCTAACAAGAACAAGGAAAAGCAATGAATATTGGGGTCTGGATTCGCGTTTCCACAGATATGCAGGCGCAAGGCGAAAGTCCAAGCAATCACCGTGAACGCGCCAAATATTATTGCAAGGCAAAACAGGATTGGGAAATTGTAGAGGAATACGACTTATCCGGCGTGTCCGGCAAAAATGTTCTTGAACACCGGACCGCCAAACAAATGATGGCAGACGTCGAGTCCGGTAGAATCAAAGCGCTGGTGTTTTCAAAACTTGCTCGTTTGGCACGAAATACTAAACAGCTTTTGGAGATAGCTGAGCATTTCCAGAAACACAAAGCTTCCCTGGTAAGCATCGACGAAAGCATTGATACGTCAACCCCTTCGGGAAAACTGTTATACACGGTTATCGCTGCCTTGGCAGAATGGGAACGGGGCGAGACTTCTAATCGTGTTTCCGCAAGTATACCTCCCCGTGCTCGCGAAGGTAAACGTATCGGTGGACAGCAACCATTTGGTTATCACTGGGCAGATAAACACAATATTCTGCCCAAAGAAGAAGATGCTGTCATTGTCAGACGGGCATTTGAACTGTTCGCCGAATTTAAAAAATTGAAGTACGTCCGTGACCGGTTGAATGAATCCGGCTTTCGCGCTAAAACCGGACCGTGGTCGGATACTTCGCTGAAACGTATGCTGACCAACGAGGTTTATATAGGGCGATATAGACGGAATTATTCCCGGTCAAAAGGGGATAAGAAATCGTGGGAACTGAAAGATGAAAAGGACTGGATATTCTACGAAGTGGAACCAATTATCAGCCAGGAATTGTGGGATGAAGTTCAGGCTGTTTTTGCTACACGTACAACGGTATATCAAAAGGGCATCCCCAAGGAAGGCAAGTTTCTACTCTCAGGTATCCTTACATGTGAATGCGGAAGCAAACTTTATGTAAGTTCATATCCGTCAATGACCACCCCGCGTTATGCGTGCATGAAATGCAAAAACCGCGTATGGGAAGACATCTTGATTGAACACTTCCTTGTTGCCCTTCGTAATATCACCGTTCAACCGGAATTACTTGAAACACCAAACGATAACGGAGAAATTACGGCTAAAAAAAGGGCTGAACTGGAATTTGCGCAACAACAACAGTTGAAGACCAAGCGTTCAATAGACAAAGTATTTAGCCTTTTTGAAGATGATGACATTTCGAAGGACATGCTGACAGAACGTATCCGACCGCATGAATTACGCCAACAACAGTTACGGGATGAAATCTACAGGTTGGAAGCAGAACTTGCTAATTTAGAACAAGCAGAGACTGGTCGGCAATATCTGGTTGGTCAAGCACAGACTCTTTCCGCTATGTGGGATGTTTTGACAAATGATGAACGTCGTCGGTTGATAAGGGAACTTCTTTCCGAAATCCGAGTAGGAGTTCTTCGTGACGGGGCACAATCACTCGAAATGGTCTTTTCTTTCCTTCCGCAAATCATGGAAAACATTGATGATTTAAGCGGGGAGGGTAATTGTATGGAAAAGGCAACGCATTCACAGGGGTTCATGGCTGCGACTAGCATTACTCTGGCTGGATAGGTCAGCGAGAGTAATGATCGTGAAATGGTTACTTTTCCATCTTCAAGGGGCTGGCGCATGACTTCAAGGACGTTCTTTTTAAACTCTGGAAGCTCATCGAGAAAAAGGACTCCATTGTGCGCCAGAGAAACCTCACCAGGCTTCGGAGTTGTACCTCCGCCGATCAGGCCGACATCAGAGATCGTGTGATGTGGTGAGCGAAATGGCCGCACGGCCATTAGCGCCTTTTCTTTCTCAAGCATGCCGCTGACACTGAAAATCTTTGTGGTTTCAATTGCCTCATCAAAGGACATTCGCGGCAGAATTGTCGGTATACGTCGGGCAATCATGGTCTTTCCTGAACCAGGAGGGCCAATCATCAGCAGATTATGCGAACCTGCTGCAGCAATTTCCAAGGCGCGTTTGGCGTGTTCCTGTCCTTTTACCTCACTGAAATCTTCTCCATACTCACTGCCGCTGGTAAACAGCGCATGGATATCAACCCGGCAGGGCTCAATTTCTTCACGACCGCTCAAGAACTCCACTACCTGTGAAAGTGAGGTGGCCCCTACAACGTCAATACCTTCAACGACGGCCGCTTCGGGGGCATTTTCTACCGGCAGAATCAGTCCAGCCAGACCGGCACGCTTGGCGGCAACAGCCATCGAAAGCGCACCGCGTATCGGTTTGAGTCCACCATCCAGTGACAGCTCCCCCAGTAAAAAATAGTCATGAAGCTTCGTTCCCTTGATAACACCGGTTGCTGCAAGGATACCGATTGAGATAGGCAGGTCGTAGGCTGTGCCCTCTTTTTTTATGTCGGCAGGGGCAAGGTTAGCTGTAATGCGTCGTGCGGGGAAATCATAACCGGAGTTTTTGAGCGCCGCCTTGACACGATCTTTACTTTCCTTAACGGCGCCATCAGGTAGACCAACCGTAGCAAAGGCCGGAAGACCTGGAGCAATATCTATCTCAACATCAACCAGAAGGGCATCGATCCCGATCAAAGCACTACTGAAAACTTTTGCAAGCACAATTACCCTCCAAAATTTCAGCCTTTAAGCATAATGAATCCCATCTGGCGACCCGAATCATCCTTATCTCTCCGGTATGAAAAAAACTGTTCACTGTGACAACAGACACATTGTTCAGAAATCTGGATGGCATCGGCGGAAACGCCTGCTAAAGACAGCAATTCCTTGTTAGAAAGAGCTAGATCCAGTTGCCATTTGCCAGGAGTTTTTTGTTCGGCGCACAAATCCCAGGTTATGCCGACCTGTTGGAAAGCTTTTTTTACAGGCTCGTCTACTTCGTAGCAGCACTTTTGAATGCAAGGACCAATCGCGGCTTGAAGTTTTGCCGGTATTGATCCAAATTCCGACTGCATTCCGGCAACAGTCTTCGAAACAAGCTTTGCAGCGGTTCCTTTCCAGCCTGCATGAACAACGGCAATAACCTTTTGTTCTGGATCAAAAAGCAATATTGGAGCGCAGTCAGCCACGCAGACACCGATAATTACATTCGACTGATTTGTAATGACAGCATCACTTTCTACAGAAAGAAAATGACTGTAATCTTCGTTAAGTTCGTTTATCACCAGTATATCGCTCCCGTGGGTCTGGCGCGGCGTAACCAATGCCTCTTGATTGACGCCAAAGGCACGGGCAAGCAGGCTGCGATTTCCCTCAACATTAGCCTGCTGATCCTGAGTGTTCATTCCCAGATTGAGCGAGTTGTAAGGGGGACGCGAAACGCCCTCATGTCGAGTTGTAAAACCCTGAATTGAATCAGATGAACCAGGAAAATCCACTTCAATATATTGAATGCGACCGATACGGTTTAACTGCATGTGCTTCCCCCCAAAAAATACTTTTGCCTTCTGAGACGAATTAAGCTTTACTTGTATTGCTTTCTATGGCGCCAGACATACACCGCAACGAGAACAGCACTGAATAAAAGCACCCAGAACAGTGCTTTATGCGAATACTGCATGATCAGCTCTTTTTCTTCACCAATGAAATAGCCAATCCAAGTCAGGATGGTACACCAGATGCCGGCACCAAGAAGGGTATACAACGAGAATTTCAGATGGTTCATACCAGCGATACCGGCTGGAATCGAAATCAGATGCCGGATCACCGGCAGTAGACGTCCGATAAATGTTGATATTTCACCGTGCTGTAAGAAAAAACTTTCCACTCTTTCAAATTTTTCAGGTGGGATCAGCACATATTTGCCGTATTTGAGTATCAATGGCCGCCCAAGATATTGGGAGACAAAATAGTTGGCATAGGCTCCGATCAGGCTGCCAAAAGTACCGCATAATACAGCCGCAGTCATGTTCATTTTGCCCTGATATGCCAGATAACCTGCTGGCGGCATAACAAGTTCACTCGGAACCGGAATGATAGAGCTTTCCATTGCCATCAGGAGTATTATGCCCGGGTATCCCATTACACCGATAGTGTCGAGAAGCCACTGAATAAGAGTATGTATCACGTAAAACTCCCTTCATGATTAAGTGCGAGGTTCTTTATACTCCAACTTAACCATTCGGGCAACAGCAGATAGGGTTTGAATTGCCTTAGGCAATCTGACCGGCGATATGGCTTTGGATATTCTGTTTCAAGAAAAGGAAACAACATGTTGAGAAGCATAAAAGGACTGCTCTGTTTTGCATGTATTTTGTTGACCGCCTGTGCCACGAACCACACCGGAATAAATGAGGAGTTTGACAGAAGCGTAAAAGCGTATAACCGTCTTCTGAGGTGGCATGAAATGGAAGATGCAGGAATGACATTCATTGATTCAGATCTGCGTGAAGAGTACATAAAACAGGCAGCTATTCTTAAAAAACGAGGGCTTTCGGTTACTGATTTCCGCATACTCTCAAGCAGATATATTCCTGAAAAAAAATCCGGGGATGTTGTTGCTGAATTTGATTACTACATACTACCATCTAATAGAGTTAAAACAGTATCGTATCGTCAGGAATGGGTTTATCTGGAGCAGGTAAAACTCTGGAAAGTTAAGAGCGGATTGCCTGTTTTTGAATAATATTTATGACGATTCCATTGAACCAACATATTCAAGAGTTTGCCATTTACCTTCAAACAGAGCGCGATGTTTCGCCGCATACTTTGACTGCGTATCGAACCGATCTGGCGCAATTGCTGGCTTTTGCCCTGCGCGAAAAAGGGGAAAACGTTTCGGTTCATTCTTTTGATCATCTGTTGCTCAGGCGTTATCTGGCGGGATTGGCAAAAGATACCAAAAAAAGTTCCATCGGTCGTAAGTTGGCAACCATTCGCTCTTTTTTCCGTTTTCTTGTGAGGCGTGGCACCTTGGAAAAAAATCCAGCCGAACTAATCTCCACCCCGAAAAAAGAAAAACGCCTGCCGTTTCACCTGGATATTGACCAGGCAACTACTCTGGTGGAATCACCTGAAAAGGAAGAAAAAAATGCCGTCCGTGACCGGGCGGTTCTAGAATTGCTATATTCCAGTGGTCTCCGTGTTTCAGAACTGACTAGCCTGAACATTGGAGAACTTGATCTTTTTGCCGGTATGGCCCGTGTTATGGGCAAGGGAGGAAAGGAACGAATAGTTCCGGTCGGAAGTCGAGCTCTGAAAGCTCTGAAAGAGTACATGGAACTGCATAAGAATAACGCGGTTAATGCCCCTCTCTTTCTTAATAGCCGCAACGAACGGATCAATCGGCGGACAGTTGCCCGTATTATAGATGCTCACGTTATAAAAATTGCTGCCTTCAAAAGAATCTCGCCTCATACGCTCAGGCATACATTCGCGACTCATATGCTCGAAGGTGGTGCCGACTTGCGAGCTATTCAGGAACTACTCGGCCATGCATCACTGTCTACCACTCAAAAATATACCCACGTAAGCATTGATCGTTTAATGGAGGTCTACGACAAGGCTCACCCGAAAGCTCACACAAAAAACGGGGGATAAATAACCTTATCCCCCGCGAAATCCTCTATTTAAAGACCGTTTTACCCAATGTTTATTTCGATTTTATCACCCTCACTAACTTTTAGCTTCTTTTCAATCCCGGGTCCAACCACCACGGTACCATCGTACTGTTGATCCATATCCTTCATCACCATCACAGGAAATGTTCCGCTCGTACCTGCTGCTGGATTTGTAAGAGTTAGCTTTTTTACGGGGGCCTTTAAAAAATCTGAGATAAATTGCGATGTTGGTTGACTTAGAGCGATCATGCCGAGGGAATCAAAGCTGGCACTTGCCTGTTTATTCGCCAGATGACTGACTTTCATCCTTAACCTGCCATCATCCGGTTCTGAATCAGCAACAACAGGCTGTTGGCGTTCTGGCTCCACAACAGGTGCTGTTTCATCAGGAAGTTTTGATTCTAATCTTTTTACTGCTAGATTAATTGTTATGGAAAGTACCTGAAGATTTATGCTGTTCGCACAAAATAGAAAAAGAAGAGCCCCCGGAAATGCCTTAACAACTATCCGGCCATCAGGGTAACGCAAGTCCATTATGTCCATTGTTTGAGACATCTGCAGACCATGAGTGCACTCCAGAGTCAACGCAGCGGCTTTTTTTATGGATGTTGCGTCTATAAGTGCGGGCAGTGCATGAGCAAGTACGTCCCCTTTGCTGCTGAAAATTGCACTGCCGATAACTCCGTCAACGCTGTTTATATGCTGCAGAATGTCCTTCATAAGACCACTCTCCTACTTACCTTGTGCAAACGCCGCTTTGATCTCATTTTCAACACTGTCCAGATTGCAATCCGGTTTGACTGCTATGCTCAGATAATGCTGCTTTGAGTCGTACATCAAAAGATTATAATTCATGGTGTGGACTGCAACCGCTTTAATTTCACCCAATCCCATCAAGTCGCCAAGCTGGTTACCTGTTTTAGCTAGAAATATTCCCTTTGATGCCAACGCGATTGCTTCTATGCTTGTGTCCTGAACAGGGGTTCCTTGTTTGTCAAGGAGAACTGCATATGTAATATTGTTAATTTCCTGAAGTCGTGCGGCAATTTTACTCATGGTGCGGCGGGGTGCCACTGCGGGGCCATCAGATTTATTTACTGAAGCGCCTGCATTTTCCTCATCCATGCGCCGTAATGCTTCCAAAAGGAGAAAATCCGTACGATAATGTATCGTGCATACGTTGGAAGTCATTTCCGGGTGCATGTTGAATGTGCCGCCTGGCCATTTGATAATCTCGTATATCGCCTGTTCACCGGATTCGGCACCCTGTTCAGCGTGAATAATCTCACCGTCGACAAAGTAAATGACGCCCTGGCTTTCTCCATATTCTACAGAGATCGCCCCAGTGTATTTATTGTGGCCTTTAAGCTGAATTACGTCAGTCAAAGAAAGTCCAACTACAGCACCTTTAAAGCCGCTTACATTCTGAGACATATTAGCCAACCTATCGGATTGTTAACATCCTTAATTTCCATTATTAAGCAACGTCATTTAAACCATAACTGTGAGTTAAGTTCAAGCATGAATATGTATTAGCAACAAAATAACCCCGCCGGTTTCCCGGCGGGGCCAAAAAAACAATTATGAAAAAATGATTACTACTCGCAGAGATCCACCTTAACATCCCAGTTTTTCAGCTTCATAGTTCCATTTTTCTCAAGATTCAGATGCATTTTGAAAGCACGATCCCACAACTGTGGTTCATGTCCTACCTTACGCTTGAGGCAGTCAGCTTCAGCGATATTGAGGTATTCTGTTAACTGTGCCTTGTAATCCGGATGAGCACACTTCTCAATAATTCTGCGAGCGCGATCTTTAGGTGCCAGGCCACGAAGGTCGGCAAGTCCCTGCTCCGTAATTACGCAGTCGAGGTCATGCTCTGTGTGGTCGATGTGCGAGCAGTGCGGCACGACGCATGAGATACCATTTGGATCGGTCTTGGATGGACGCGACGAAGGAGTATGCATCATTTTCAGGAAGCCGTTACGGAGGAAGTCGCCTGAACCCCCAAGACCGTTAATCATACGTGTACCACCAACCAGAGTAGAGTTGGCGTGTGCATAAATGTCGATCTCAACAGGTGTGTTCATTGCTATACAACCCAGACGACGGATCGGTTCTGGAGCATTTGAGATTGAAAGTGGACGCAGGGTGATCTTATCGAAATATTTGTCCATGTTTGCGAAAAATTTAGGGAAACCCGGTTCTGCAGAAAGCGACAGAGAGCAGGAAGATGCCGCATCCAGCTTGCCGGAGTCAAACAGATCAAGCATAGTATCCTGAAGAACTTCAGTATAGACTGTCAGGTTTGAGAAAGGCCCTTTGGCAAGGCCGCCGATAACAGCGTTAGCGATAGAGCCAACGCCTGACTGGATTGGAAGCAGGTTTTTAGGGAGACGACCAGCCTTTACTTCCTGGGTGAAGAATTCGATGACATGACCGGCAATAGCTTCGGAGGTGTCATCCTGCTCAGCAAAAGCACGACCCTGATCGCGCAGTTTGGACTCAACAACGGCAATAATTTTGCTTGGGTCGCAAGGAATTGATATTGAACCAATTCTGGAATCAGCCTTGGTAATATTGAATACCTGACGATTAGGCGGGGTCAGCGGAGTCAAAAGATCGTGGATACCTTTGAAAGATGGTTGTCCTGTATTTACCTCAACAATGACTCTGTCGCAGATCATAAGAATTTCAGGGATGACACCGCATGAAGAGGTCGGTACGAGGCTGCCATCTTCTAAAATTTCTGAAACTTCGATGATAGCAAGATCAAGTTTGCCACTTGGGGAATCTTTTGTGTAGAAACCGTAGCCAAGATCCTGAGCGAAGAGGGAAAGATGCTTGTCGCCCATGCGGATACGTCCAGAGTTAATTCCAGCTGCGATATTCTTGCCGGTCTGGTAAGGCCAGCGGCGGTCAATCATATCGTTAACAGCCCAACGGTCTTCCGTTTCAGCGCCAACAGAGGCACCAATAAAAAGGTTGAATTTCAGTTTGCCCTGCAGGTTGTTTTTCTCAACGTGCTCAGCCAAGGCGATAGGTACAACTTTTGGATAACCAGCCGGTGTAAAACCAGACCAACCCAGGTTCATACCGTCTTTAAAAAAATCAACGGTCTGCTCTGCTGTCATCACCTTGCTTAAAAGGGACTTACACTGTACGCGGTCTTGAAGAGTTCCGTAATCCGACATTTACTACCTCCAGTTTGTTTATTGTGTTTACAGGTGGAAAACCTGCTCTGAAAAATTTCTTAAGCGTGGCTACATCACAAATATAAACCTTCAAATTACAGCATGTTGCGATCATATTATCATTCACTGCGCTAAAGTAGAACCGGATTTTACTCATACCCACATATTTCGTCAAGTTAAAAAGTAATCCATCAGCTTTCGTAGTCAACTGCCACAATAGACGAACAGACTGACTTCATGTGGGGTACTACCTCACCGGCATGATACGGATGAATTTGATATTCCTGAAGGTCCTCCAGCGAATCAAAACGGGTGGTAAGCGCAATGTCGAAAGAACGTTCCGACCTTACTACGTCTACTCCAACTTCCAGATAGCGCAGTTGATCAATTTTGCCATCCATACTGAGTAGTTTTTCACGGGTGGCAGCAATCTTTTCAGCAGTGGGTTCCTCCAATTTGAATAAAACAATATGGGTAATCATATTTTTGTTCCTTTTAAATGGGCGGAGATTCTGAAAACAGAGTTTTTCTGTATACATCTCAACAATGCTGCTGTCAACTAGGTTGACTGATATCACCGGCAGACGGCGATAACAATCGAAGGAAAACAACGAAGGCGCCGCTACCACCCATTTCACGCGGAGCCGGAGCATACTCCAATACAATTGCACGCCCGGTGTCGCGTAACCATGAGGCAACGGCCTGATGAAGAACAGGCTCATCCTGAGAACGATTTCCTTTGCCGGTTATGACAAGCACAGCTTTCTGCCCTCTTTTTTGAGCTGATAGCAAAAAACGAGGAAGCGCATCGAGCGCTTCTTCACGAGTCAGGCCATGCAGATCAAGCTGGTGATTTACTGAAACTATCCCCTTTTTTACCTGTCGAAGACGATTGCCGGCAAGCGGCTGCAATTCACCTTCATCAGGAATGGAATCAGCAAATTTTGTATCAAGTTTCAGTCGTCCGATTTCTTCAAGAAAGGCACCATGTTCGATAACACGGAGCTCTTCTGCGACTTTTCTTTTAGCCTGCTGTAGCGGATGCGTACCTGTAAGAGCTTTTTTCTTGCTTGAAGGGTTTAGCGGGCGCACATCAGCAACAGCCTGCATGAATAAATTAAGTCCGTTGTCAGAAAGCTCGGAAGCCTCTTCTTTAGGTGCCGGTTTTTGAATTTCCGGTTTAAGTTCAGGGGCGGACAGACCTTTCAACGCTCCAAAAGGAGAGACATTGAACTCTTTCTGCTTTGGCGGATTTTGCTGCTGCTTTTTCTTTGCCACTATTCACTTAATCCTTCGGCACCAATGTAATTTCGATACGGCGATTCTTTGCCTTCCCCTCTTTACTGCTGTTATCCGCTACCGGCTTATGTTCTGCAAAGGCAGCCGCAGAGAGATTACGCGGGTCAATGCCCTGCTGCTGAAGGAATTTTGCCACATTTATAGCACGGGCGGCAGAAAGTTCCCAATTGGTTGGAAAGGTACGAGCCAAAGCACCGACTATCTGAACTGCGTCTGAATGCCCCTCTATACGGATAACCTTGTCACTGACTCCTTTTAGTGTCTCAACCATTTTACTCAGGATTTCAACCCCTTCCAACTTAACATCTGCCTTGCCTGAGTCAAAAAGAATTGAGGCCGCCATGTTAACTGTTAACTTGCCCTTCAGTTCGGATATGGTCACCTGACCTTTTGAAATCTCACTTTTCATATTCGCCAGAAGTTTCTCATACGTTCCGCTAACTTCCTTGACTTTCTCTTCCTTAGTTTTCTGAAGTGTTGAGATTACATCACCTAATTTAACACTTTCGATTTTCAATCCATCTACTTGATTGCGTAACTCACTGATCTCTTTTGCTTTTTCCTCTTTGGCCTTTTGAATGTCTGATATTTCTGTCTTCAATTTAGCATTTTCGGACATCAAAGCAGAAACCTGCTGACTTAAGTCCGAGATATTTTTTGTCAGAGTCTCAGAGTTGGCTTTTATATTACCCTCCAACTGTTTTTTATCTGCTAAAAGAGATAAATTCTCGTCAGTAAGTTTCTTGAGTTCATTCCTCAGATCAGTATTTTCTTGGGAAAGTTTACTGTACGTCTGCTGAAGAGTATTGAATTTGCTAGTGATTCCTTCGTTTTCCTGGGAAAGTTTATTATTTTTCTGCTGAAGGTCGGATAACCTGCTGGTCATCCCTTCATTTTCCTCAACTTTTTTCAAGTAAACACTTTCCTCTACAAAACAACCACTAACAGTTAAAAGTAACAGGGTACAGAGTGCAAATACCAGCGAACGTTTAAACATTGCCCAACCTCCAATTATGATAGATCTCCTAGCGAACCTATATAACACAAATACCGGATTTTGCTAGACCCAATAAAAGCATTACTGCGAGGCAGGAAAGACAACTCTCCTGCACCTTGTTCTCTAACAGTTCATAAATGGAGGCCGCTTTCCGAAAACATAATTGCACCCAATATCAGTATGAAGGTTGACGTATCGGCAGATCCTGACGTATTATCCACGAATTATCTTATGTACGGCTGCTGGCCGATTAACCTAATAATTGGGAGTAGTTATAATGCAAAACTCTTTTCGACTGTTCATGGTCTTACTTATTATGCATATATCTGTTGCTCTTGCAGTTGCTGTCGCTGCAAGCGAAGCAGAGATGGCACCTTTCAAGTCGACTACACCATCACTTTCCATGCAGGAATCAGGAAGCACCGGTAATAGACCAGTATTTCCTTTGACTAAAGATGATCAGATGATCAAGTTGTTGGAAGATCGTGAACTTTATCAGGAGTTACAGCAACGCCAGGATGAGGATCAAGCTGATCCCGCTGAATTGCCGGAAAAAGAACTAATATCCAAAACAAAAGAAAAAACTATCAGACAGAAAATAAAAAAAACAACGGTTGTTGTGCGAACAGAACCCGGTGATGGTCTTGTCAAGCTCAACTGGAAGCTCCTTGGCACCTTACCTCCCGGGAGTGATGCCGAACAGCTGCGCTTTACTATCAGATACGGCATTGAGTCCGGCAAGCTTTCAAAGAGTATTATGGTCGGCTCAGGAACCGTTTTTGTTCTTAGAGATTTACGAAATTCCCAGCCCTATTTCATTCAGGTCATTGCTCTTGATCGTGAGCAGCAGGCGATCTTCAAGTCGGACGAGATACAGGTTGTTCCATTGCCGACTGAGGAACTGGGCTCACATATTGAGAAATCTTTTTCAAAAAAAGTCTCCACTCTGCTTGATAAAATTGAGCCGGAATCTATGCAGCGGGAATTAAAACAGTTTGGTTACGATTTTTTCAAGAACAGCCTGCAATTGACAAATGCTATCGACGCAATGCCAGTCGCATCAGATTATCAACTGGGACCGGGAGATGTTCTTAATCTGAATGTCTGGGGATCTTTGAATTTTCAGAAGGAATTGACAGTCGGCAGAAATGGGGAACTGACGATTCCTAAAATAGGTCCGGTAAAAGTGTGGGGACTTCCTTTCGATAAAGCGCAAAGCGCTGTCCAGGAAGCACTTGGACGCTTGTACCGGAATTTCGAAATGAGTCTCACTCTCGGAAAACTGAGGAGCATTCAGGTATATGTCGTAGGAGAGGTTGAAACTCCAGGCAACTATCCTGTCAGCTCGCTTGCAACTGTAATTAACGCACTTGCAGCGGCCGGTGGTCCTTCACGGAACGGCTCACTGCGTGCGATAAAAATTACACGTGCAGGCCAGATTGTTTCAACAGTGGACCTGTATGACATGTTGCTTTCCGGCGACCGAAAAAATGATGTTCAGCTGCAGAATGGCGATACGATTTTTGTTCCGGTGATTGGACCTGTTGTTGCAGTCGCAGGAGAAGTCCGACGTCCAGCAATTTATGAAATTCGTGGCAAATCAGTACTTCCTGAAATCATCAAAATGGCAGGTGGAGTCGCCGCCAGTGGTTCGTTAGGGCGTATTCAGGTCGAACGAATCGAAAACAACACTTCACGCATCGCGCTTGATTATGCACTCAAATCAGGTAATCTGCAGTCCGAGTTGGGAAACGTTGAATTAAAAGATCATGACATGGTCAAGGTTTTCCCGGTCCAGGCAGCAGTTCGCCAGATAGTCGCTCTAAAGGGGAATGTTCAACAGGTAGGGGAATATCAGTTTCGTCCTGGGATGCGCTTGCTGGATCTCATACCGACAACGCAGACACTGCTCCCTGATTCTTATCTTGACTCAGTAGAGATTGCCAGAATGTCACCGCCGGAATATCGGCGTGAATTGATTACAGTAAATTTGCGCCGCGCCCTCGCTGGCAATCAGACTGACAACCTCTTGCTGCAAGAGCAGGACACTATTAAAGTGTTTTCACGCCTTGAAATGGAGGAAAAACCAAAGGTGGTGATCAGTGGCGCTGTAGTTAATCCGGGCGAGTATGATTTTATCTCCGGTATGTCTGTCAGAGACTTGGTGACTACTGCCGGAAGTGCCAAGAGAAATGCCTTTATGGATGTCGCCGAACTTGGCAGAGTTGTTATTAACGGTGACAAGGCGGAGTCAAAGAGAATTTCTCTTGACCTTGGCAAGGCAATGGCCGGCGACCCAGAACATAATCTTCTATTACAGAGTGATGATGTTCTTATTGTTCGTGGAGTGACAAATTGGCAGGAGGCGACAGAGAAGTTTATTACTTTGAAGGGCGAGGTAAGATTCCCGGGGGTCTACTCAATTGCATCGCACGAGAAATTGAGTTCAGTGATTGAAAGAGCCGGCGGGATTACCGATAAAGCATATCTTCGTGGCGGCAAGTTCACAAGAAAGTCAGTTCGGGAACTTCAACAGAAACGGATGGATGAAATAATTTCCAAAAGTGAGAAGGATATATTGCAGAAGCAGGCAGCATTGGTATCCGTCTCCACGTCAAAGGAAGAACTTGATGCAACGAAGGCTGCACTTGAAAGCCTGTTGAAAAGCCTGGAGCGCATGAAAAAACTTAAGGCGGAAGGGCGGATAGTAATGAAAATCCTGCCAAAGGAGGAGATGTTTATAAGCCCATACAATCTGGAACTTGAGGGGGGGGACGTTCTGGAAATCCCTTCAAAGCCAAGTGTGGTAAATGTGCTGGGGCAGGTTTATAACCCCACATCATTCATCTATCTGGCTGGCAGGAATATTGACGAATACCTGCAAAAATCCGGTGGTGCTCTGGGTGATGCCGAAACTTCGGAGATGTATGTCATTCGGGCAGATGGCACTGTATTCAGCCGGCAACAGTCTTCTTTTGGCATTCATTGGAGCGAAGACGGCAAACGCTGGAATATGGGCAGTTTTCTGTCGTCACCACTGGAGGCGGGCGATACGCTTGTTGTGCCGCAAAAGCTGGAAAAAATCGCATGGATGCGCGAAATCAAGGACATAACACAGATCCTCGCCAACGTTGCCATGACAGCCGGTACGGTATGGTCAATTATGAAATAGGGGATGAAATGAGTGATTCATTGAAAACAAATCAGGCAGTAGAAGCGTCTGAAGAGATTAACCTTCTGGAACTTCTGCGGGTAGTTGTTCAAAATTTGCCGCTGATTGCAAAAGTAACCACAATCGTAGCCATTCTCTCAATTGCCTGCTCTTTAGCGCTTAATAATATTTATACGGCAAAGGCAGCACTATTGCCTCCGCAGAAAGATTCAACCGGCGGTGCGGCCGCACTGCTTGCTTCAATGGGCGGCGGAGGCCTGGCCGGTTTAGTCGGCGGTCTTGGCGGTTCCAGCGATATGTTTCTGGGAATATTGAAAAGCCGAACAGTCGCCGATTCTGTAATTAAGCGCCTTGACCTTGATGTTGAACTGAAATCAAAAAATGCTGACGATACCAGAAAAAAACTCCAGAAACTGGTCAAATTTCAGGCAGGTAAAGATGGCATTATTACGATAACGGCCGATTCCAAAGATCCGGTTAAAGCCGCCATACTTGCAAACACCTTTATTGATGAGCTTAAGAAAACGAGTCTGCAGCTAAATCTGACTAAGGCCAGCTCAGAGAGAAGCTTTCTGGAAAAACGTCTGACTGTTGTTAAACAGGATCTGAAAACGGCTGAAGATGAGATGAAGAGTTTCCAGGAAAAGAACAAAACCATAAAAGCAGACACCCAGGCAGCAGTAGCTATAGAAGGAATTGCCAAGTTACGTGCGGAATTGATAACCAAAGAGGTGCAATTGGCTGCTTTGAGGAATTCCATGACGGACGAAAATTCGGAAATAAAAATGCTCCTGGCCGGTATAGCGAAAATCAAGGGGCAACTGAGTTCAATGAGCGGCACCGGCGAAAGCGGTAGCGTCATTCCATCTGTAGGTAATGCTCCTTCGCTTGGTGTGCAATATCTCCGACGGTTACGGGAACTAAAAATTCAAGAGGCGCTGTTTGAACAATTGACAAAGCAGTTTGAGGCAGCCAAGCTTAACGAAGCACGGGATTCTTCTTCAATACAGGTTTTGGATGAAGCGGTTGCACCTGTGCGTAAGAGCAGTCCCAAACGGGCAATTATTGTAATACTTTCGACATTGACGGCATTTTTCTGTTCCGTTTTCTTTGTATTCATAAAAGACTATTTGTCGAAGTTGCCTCCTGAAGAGAGTGTAATTGTTGATGATATAAAGGGAACCATCAAAGGAATACTGCGAATAAGGCAGCGGGTTTAGTCTTTAAGAGCACTAGGGAGAATTATTGGCATGGCATTACGCGTCTACAACACTATGACAGGTGAAAAAGAGCTATTTGTCCCGTTAGTTCCAGGCAAAGTTGGGATGTACGTCTGCGGGGTCACTGTTTATGATTATTGCCACATCGGCCATGCTCGTGCTGGGGTCGTGTTCGATATTATTTTTCGCTATCTTAAATATGCTGGATATGAAGTTACATACGTCCGCAACTATACTGATATTGATGACAAAATTATTAACCGCGCCAATCAGGAGAGTACAGATTATAGAACCATTGCAGATAGATATATTCAGGCCTTTGATGAAGACATGGCGCTATTGGGGCTTGCCAAGCCCACAGTAGAGCCCAAGGCTACTGATCATATTTCCGGAATTATTGCAATAATCGCCGCATTAATCGAAAAGGGGCACGCATATATCTCAGATGGTGATGTATATTATGCCGTTGAAACTTTCCCGGATTATCTGAAACTGTCAGGGCGCAATCTTGACGAGATGCAGGCCGGTGCACGGGTCGAAGTGGGAGATAAGAAGCGTCATCCGATGGACTTTGCTTTATGGAAGGGCTCGAAGCCGGGAGAACCATGGTGGCAATCACCCTGGGGTAACGGTCGCCCGGGTTGGCACATTGAATGTTCAGCGATGAGCATGGAATTTCTGGGTAAAACCTTTGATATTCACGGCGGTGGGAAAGACCTTGTATTTCCACATCATGAGAATGAAATTGCTCAGTCTGAAGGGGCAAGCGGTTGTCAGTTTGTCCGCTATTGGCTTCATAACGGGTTTGTCAATATAAACGCAGAAAAAATGAGCAAGTCGCTTGGGAACTTCTTCACGATACGTGAGGTTTTAAAAAAATATGATCAGGAAACGCTCCGCTTCTTCATTCTTTCCGCTCATTACCGTTCACCAATTGATTTCTCAGATCAGAATCTTGACGAGGCACAGTCTGGATTGGAACGAATTTATAGTTGTCTCTCGGCCTTGGACGAAATACTGGAGAAACAACCGGTCTCCGCCGAAATTGCTGTGGTTGAGAGTCTGCAGCAAGTGGGTCAAGAACTGCAGGAAAAAGTCAATCAGCTGATACCACGTTTTGTTGAAGCTATGGATGATGACTTTAATTCGGCGCAGGCACTTGGAATTTTGTTTGAAACAGTAAGGGCTACAAATCGTTTTTTGGCGGATACAAAAGAAATTACATATGTATGTTTATCTTTAATTGCCCATATTCGTCACCTTTTTGCTGAGATCGGTGATGTATTAGGACTGTTTGCAGCATCGCCTGCCACTTGGCTGGGAAAAGTCAAAGATGCCAAAGCGGGTAAAGTTGATATTACAGACGAAGAAATTGAGCGCCTTATAGCCGAGCGCTCAGAGGCGCGAGCTTCTAAAAATTTTGGACGGAGTGATGAAATTCGTGACCTGCTCTTGGCAAAAGGTATTCAGTTGCTTGATTCAGCTCATGGAACAAAATGGGACGTAAAATAATATTGGCAGTAATTAATGCATGGCTCTGCTTGCGCACTGTCTTTTCACTGATATAATATGTTCCTACTTAAATACCGACGAGGTTCTGTGTGGATTTGGAGTGTTGCTGGAACAGAGAGGTAATTGAACAGGCTGACTGCCCGAATATAAGTGAGGGTGAAGAAGAACTGCTTGTTTCAAGACTGCAGCGGGTAACTGAAAAGTGCTGTGAATGCCCGGTTTTTTTGACAGCAATAGACCAACATCGTGAAAGTTCAAATCCTCTGGCTCCTATCCTTGCTGGTGTGCTTGATGAAAATAGTCGTCAAAAAAACCAGATTCAGTCACTTGTTAGTTTTCTGGATAACAAAACTCTTGAAATGCGTTTCATGCATGAGCTCGGATCCGTACTGCAAAGTTCGGTAGATCTGGATGAGGTGCTTTCTGTTGCATTGACCGCTATCACTGCCGGGAAAGGCTTCGGCATGAATCGGGCTTTTCTACTGTTGAGTGATCGAGAGGCTGGTGTTCTGCGGGGATATCTGGGTATAGGGCCACGCAATCTTGAAGAAGCGAGCCAGCTCTGGAATGAAATTACTCAAAATGATATGGATCTGCAGACCCTCGCGCAGAATTTCCGGCATAATAAACTTTCTTCTGAACGTGCAAAATTTCATGACGTCCTGGAACAATTGACCGTTCAGCTTTCCAACAAAGAGCATATCATTATTAAAGCGCTTGATGGCAAAACACCAGTCATGGTTGAGAATGCCTTTCATCATCCTGATGTGCCTCGAGAGTTGGCAAATTTACTGGGTGTTGACACATTTTTGCTTATGCCTCTGGTCTCACGCAATCGTAGAATCGGTATGATTATCGCCGACAACTTTATTACCCACCGCGCTATTACATCTGAAGATATGCACTCGCTCGAAACATTCGGCTTTCCTGTCGCTTTTGCAATTGAACGTGCATCACTTTATGACAAGCTGCAGGTAGAACTGAACAGAGTTACTGAAGCAGGGAATAAGTTGAAAGAGCAGCAGGAACTGATCGTGAAGATGGAAAAAATGGCACTGGTAGGGCGAATAACTTCCAGCATTGCCCACTCCATACGCAATCCGCTTATGATCATAGGTGGTTTTGCAAGATCCATGATCAAGAGCACAGCGGTTTCTGATCCCAAACGCAACTTCATAGAATCAATTGTGAGTGAAACACGCCAGCTGGAAGGTGTTCTTGACGAAATTCTTAATTATTCCGACTCTCTTTATCCAACCCGCGATTTTTGGGATGTCAATCAAGTTGTAGAAACATCTATAAGAGATTTACAGGAAATGTTGATGCAACGTGGGTGTGAATGCCATTTTAGCCCGAACGCAACACTTCCGCTGGCCTATATTGACATTAAACAGGTATCCTACTGTATACGCACTCTTATCATAAGCGATATAGATGGCCGAAGTGGGGAAGTCATAATTGTCCATGCCTATCTCCATGAGGGGAATATTCATATTACCATTGAGGATAAGGAGCGGACCGTTTCTCAAGATGAGCTTGATGCGCTGCTTACTCCTTTTTCCATAACTCATGATATGGGGAGTGGGCTTGGGTTGGCGCTTTGCAGAACAATGCTTGAAAAACAGAACATCCCGCTTCTTGTTGTCGCGCCACCTGAGGGAGGCATTACATATACACTAACACTTCCAATCAGCAAGGAGGAACAGGCATGAGCAAATTATTGGTAGTAGATGATGAAGCCAACATTCGTATTTTATACTCTGAAGAACTGAAAGATGAGGGGTATGAAGTTGTTACTGCTGCAAATATTGCAGAGGCGACCGAAAAACTTCAGGAGAGTGTTTTCGATCTTGCGGTCCTAGATATTAAACTGAAAAATGAAAGTGGCATTGAGCTTCTCCAAAAACTGGTAAAAGAACGTCACGAGATGCCGGTAATCCTCTGCTCGGCATTTTCCTGCTACAAGGACGATTTTTCTGCATGGCTGGCGGATGGATATGTAGTCAAATCTGGTGACCTGACCGAACTAAAACATGAAATTGCAAGGGTGCTGGCAAAAAAAGCACAGAAGCTTAAGGCGGGATTGTAAGCAGGCAACGTACCTATTGTGATAGATTGATAAAAGGAGTTTCCCATGAAAGCAGTCATCATGGCGGGTGGCTTTGGCACCCGCATTCAGCCTCTTACCGGCAGCATGCCTAAACCAATGATTCCGCTCTTCAACCGCCCCATTATGCTTCATATCGTAGAACTTCTGAAAAAATATGATGTAACTGAACTGGTAATGTTACTTTACCACCAGCCATTTTATATCAAAAACTTTTTTCGCGATGGTTCGGATTTTGGAGTCAAGATTACATACGTTACTCCCATTGCCGATATGGGGACTGCCGGTGCTGTAAAGGCAGCTGAAAAATATTTAGATGAACGTTTTCTTGTAATTAGCGGAGACCTTCTTACGGATTTCAATCTAAAAAAAATCATTGATTTCCATGTTGATAACAAGGCCAAAGCCACAATTACGCTGACTTCAGTCAAGGACCCGCTCCAGTTTGGTGTTGTCATTACGGACAAAGAAAAGCGCATCACACAGTTTCTTGAGAAGCCGGGCTGGGGTGAAGTGATTTCTGACACAATCAACACTGGCATATATGTTCTGGAGCCAGAGGTCCTTAAATATATTCCTGAAGGGGAGAACTTTGATTTTTCCCAGGATCTTTTTCCGCTGATGCTCAAGAAGAAAGATGCTCTGTTTGGCGTGACCAGCAAGGGATATTGGCGTGATATCGGCAACACCGATTCATACAGGGAGGCATACCACGACATCTTCAAAGGCAGAGTGAACCTAAGGATTGACGAGCCAAAACAGGACTATGTCGGCAAGGACCTTCGCATAGGAGCAGATGTAAAGTTGGAAAACGCTGCAGGCCTGGAAGGAACGGTCGTGATCGGCGACAACAGTCAGGTTCTTGGTGACGTGCGAATCAAGGATTCTGTGATTGGCCGCAACTGTACCATTGAAGCTGGTGTCAGGCTGAATCGCACCATTATCTGGGATAATTCTTATGTAAAAAAAGGGGCAAAAATTACCGACAGCGTGATTTGTTCCAATGTTCGCGTTGGACAGGGAGCAACTCTTGAAGAGGGGGTCGTCGTTGCTGATGACACCTCCATCGGCGATGAGGCGGTCCTCAAGGCTGATGTCAAAATATGGCCAAAGAAAACTATCGA
Organism: uncultured Geobacteraceae bacterium; assembly: GCA_903958085.1. Taxonomy (GTDB): domain Bacteria; phylum Desulfobacterota; class Desulfuromonadia; order Geobacterales; family Pseudopelobacteraceae; genus JACRCG01. The sequence continues at coordinate 4,123 of CAJBRY010000225.1, read as the reverse complement.
AGCCGGTGCAACAGTAACTACCAACATGATCTGGGGCGAAAAATGGAAAAAAGCGCTTTTTGAAGGAGCTATCATAAAGGGGCTCTCCAATGTGGAGCTAACTCCTGAATTTTGTGCAAAACTGGGGTGTGCATACGGCACATCCCTACCTAAAGGGAGTTTTGTACTTGGAGGACGTGATTCAAATCCTTCCTCCCGAATGCTCAAGCGCTGTTTTGTGGGCGGACTTCTCTCCGCAGGGATAAATGTGCGTGATATGAAAATGACATCACTCCCCCTCGTTCGCTACAAATTGAGAACTTTTGGTGAAGTTGGCGGGGTACATTTCCGGCAGGCTGAGGACGATCCTGCTTCGATGGAGATAATCTTTCTGGATGGAGATGGACTCGATTTTTCAAGCAATATGGGTAAAAACGTAGAACGTACTTTTTTCAAGGAGAATTTCCGTCGTGCGCACCATACTGAGCCCGGTGTTATTACAGACATTAATAATGTAGGTGATTTTTATCGTGAGGGCTTTCTGCGGGCGCTTGACCGAGAACTACTAAAAAAATCTGCCGCAACAGTAGTTGTAGATTTTAATTTTTCACCTGCCAGTCAGACTCTGCCGCAGCTTCTAAACGGACTCGGATTTTCGGTTATCGCTCTCAATGCCTATGTAGACGAAGGTCGCGGGGTTCAGGCAAAAGAAAAAGAGCAGGCTTTGAACCAGCTTTCGGCAATAGTTTCATCCCTGGGCGCTCAGGCCGGATTCTGGTTAGACCCATCAGCAGAAGCGATTACTCTGGTTGACGAAACAGGAAAGATTTTCACTGGCATTGAACTGCTCTCACTGACGGTTGCCTTGCTTATGAAGAGCGGGCAGAAAGGTGCGGTTGCAGTCCCGGTACAAGCTCCATCTACGATCGAGATGATGCTTGGACAGAAGGGTTGCCAGGTGGTGCGCACGAAAAGTTCTGATCGAGCTATGCAGGAAGTTGCTTCATCCTCTGAAATAATGCTTACAGGCACTACTGATGGGCGTTTTGCTTTTCCCCGTTTTCAATCGGCTTTTGACGGTATGTTTGCTATAGCAAAACTGATGGAATTGACTGCTGCTTCCGGAATGCCGCTGTCTCAAAATCTTTCGGATGTTCCACGCAGTGCTTTTCTCCAGGTTAGCCTTTCATGCCCTTGGGAGATGAAGGGTGGAATCATGCGCAAGATGAGTGAGGACAGCCTCGAAAATGAAGCTACATTTATTGACGGCATAAAGGTGCATTTTGGTGCAGAATGGGTTCTGGTTCTGCCTGACCAGTATTTGCCGGTAGTGCATATAGTGGCAGAAGCCAGAGATCATAAGACTGCTCAGAAACTGCTCGGCGAATACGAGAAAAAAATTCAAATGTGGAAGAAGGAGATGGTGTAACCAATTATGCCCCAACCCCTCGATGTGCTCATAGTATGGCATATGCATCAACCATACTATAAGGATCCGCTGAAAAATGAATACTCGCTCCCCTGGACTTATCTGCATGGCATCAAGGATTATTTCGACATGCCCGCCATTGTGGAGGATACTCCAGGCGCCAAGGCGGTATTCAATCTTGTACCTTCACTTATTGAACAGCTTCTGGAGTATGCTTCCGGCAGTGCCGTTGATCCGTTTCTCATAAAGGCAAAAGCGGCACCTTCCGAACTAAGTCACGAAGACCGGATTTTTATTTTAGAGAATTTTTTTTCAGCGAACCGTCAGCATATGATAGAGCCTTCCAGACGTTATCTGGAATTGCTTTACATGGCTGGAGAAGGGAAACCGGGCAGCGCAGCTGAGCGGGTAAAACATTTTAGCGATCAGGATCTGCTGGACTTGCAGGTCTGGTTCTTTCTTGCATGGACAGGTGAGGCGGCACGCCGTCGCTATCCGGCATTTTCCGATCTGATTGCAAAAGGAGAGAACTTTACCTCTGCGGACAAAGAGCTGCTCTTTACCACGCAGTTGGAAGTCTTGCAGGCGATAATTCCTCTCTATAAGCGCCTTCATGACGAGGGATGGATTGAGCTGTCAGTGACGCCATATTATCACCCTATCCTTCCGTTGCTTTGCGATATAAAAATGGCACAGACCGCCATGCCCCGCGTCACACTTCCAACAGCTAATTTTCTTCACCCTGAAGATGCCCGTGCTCAAATCCGTCGGGGGATCAGCTATTTCAAAGAAATATTCGGATTCATGCCGACCGGAATGTGGCCTTCTGAAGGTTCGGTCAGCAACGAAGTTCTGACAATTATATCCGGTACTGGTATCAACTGGATTGCGACCGATGAGGAAATTCTGGAAAAAAGTATGGACGGAGGACTTGGTGCCGGGAAAGAAAGACTTTATCGTCCATGGCGCTTCAGCAGCAGTCAGGGAGAAATTGGAGCATTTTTCCGGGATCATCAAATCTCGGATTTGATTGGCTTTACCTACTCTCAATGGGAAGTAGGGAGAGCCGTCTCTGATCTATGCGGCCGCCTGAACTCAATAAAATCCCGTCTGGGTGCTGAAGGGCGTGTTGTTTCGATCATCCTGGACGGAGAGAATGCCTGGGAGTACTATCCAAACAATGCATATGATTTTCTCCAAGGAATGTACAAAGGGATCGTCGAGTCAGGAACACTTCGATTGACTACATGCAGTGAAGTATTGAAGGAAACTCCCTTTGAGGGGCGTTTGCATTCAATCTTCCCTGGCTCCTGGATAAACGGGAACTACGGTATATGGATAGGACATCCTGAAGAGAATCTTGCCTGGGATATGATTGCACAGGCTCGTCAGGCTGCGGTTTCTGCAAATCCGCTTGTGGCTAATGCTCTTGAGAGTGGTGAACAGTCAGCTGACCGTACCGCCGAGATGATATGCCGTTCATTGTATGCTGCTGAGGGGAGTGACTGGTTCTGGTGGTACGGGGATGATCATTTTTCTCCGCATAGTGATCGATTTGACAAACTTTTCCGCCAGCACCTGTTGAATGTATATAAACTTTTGGGGCAGGATCCTCCTCGTGAACTGCTGGAACCCATCAAGAAGAAGAATCCGGCGGGCTTGATCCGCGAACCTGCCGCATTTATTGATCCCGAGATAAACGGTAGAATAAGTGACTATTTTGAATGGCTTGCTGCCGGCCTGTACGACCTCACCCGTCAGGGATCTGCTATGCATTCTTCTGATAGAATGTTGCAGAGTTTTTACTACGGATATAACAGAAACTTCTTCTTTATAAGGATCGATGCTGTTCAGGATTTTTCGCGCCTTCTGAAGGATGGCGATGTGCTTAACCTGCACCTCATTTGTGACAGGGAATACAGACTACCGCTGCAGATGAAGAATGATGAAGGGTTATTGCTGGTAAAGGAAGACGGAAGCTGGACGTTGACTCGCAGTTATTGCTCCTGGAAAATTGCAAAAACTTGCGAGATAAGCATTCCGCTTAACAGTATCAAGTTGGTGGCAGGAAGTAAGCTGTTTGTTTCAGTGACGCTTGTTCGTGACGGCGAAGAGATCGGCCGTTGGCCGAGTGATGCTCCGCTTATGTTGTATTATGCCGGAGCGGATATCGAATTGGATAACTGGTTGATATAAAGTAAATCCCTTTCTTACCAACAGTCGTTTTTGCTAAAAGCAATCCCTGTAAAAAATTGTTTGTATTGCAAAAATATAAATCGGCTTTGGCCAACTTAGTATACGACAACTGTCGTTATGCAAAAATATTGGTTTAAAATGTCAACTACTTATAATGACAATATAATGTTTATAAGTGCAAACCTGTCATTTGATGCCAGTGGGGGTAGAGTTCTTTCAGAAACAAATCTCGAAATACTTAAAGCTGTTAGCAATGCATCAATAAGAGTATTTTCTGTTGGAAGAGTAAAAAACATTTACACAAATATTAAATCAACATCAAACACTCTGGAAACAGCTCTAGCAAATCTTCAGCTGTTTTCCGGTGGCCTTCATCTAAGTGCTTACAATTCTATCGTAAATGAAATTGCTAAAGCACCCCCAGACATTTTATATCTTGATAGTTCGCTGTTTGGGCGATTAGCGATGGTTGTGAAAAAAAAATTCCCTGACATAGATCGAAGAGCACACGTCTGAACT